>JAQBYI010000020.1 GCA_027622655.1 Gemmatimonadota bacterium
AAACTCCTGGTCGCGTCACAGGACGCTGCTCAGTAAACTCAGTCCACCCGGTGTCTCAAAATCGTTGACAGGTTCCGCAGCGCACGACGGATAACCACCGACTGTGAACTGAATCCTGGACTCAGGATTAAAGGGATTCGGAAAATTCTGTCCCATCGACACGACCGACTTCTTCTGCTCCGGTTGTGTCACCTGCGATTGCCCAACTCGTGGCATGAGCACGAGGGTCAGCACAATTACTGCGAGTGCAGACCAGCGAATCCTCATGTGAACTCCGATTGAACTAGGTAGGGGCTATGGTGCAAGCTCCAAGTGAAAGTGAACGTAAGTGGTGAAGAGGCAATGTATTGGCCCAGTTTGACGGCGTCAAGAACGAGCCCCGTGCCACATATGGATCAACCAGCCAAACCGATCCAAGTTCCCAGTCTCAGGTCAAACCGAGCCGGCCGAAGTAGTCGGCGGTGCGAGCCGGCGCAGGTCCTCCTGCCGCACGGTCACACCCACGCGATCGCAGTACTCAAGAAATGGGATGATGTACTTACGCGTAAGTCCTGTTATTTCACGGAGTTCCGACGTCGGACGACCGTGATTATCAGCCAGAGCGCCTCTCACGAGCCCCGTGAGTTCGACGACTGCTCCTGCAGAGAAATAGCGATCCGACGTCACCTGCACGGCCTCGCCGGCACGCGCAAGGAGCTTGAGGATTGCCATGGTGTCATCCCCGAGCGAAGCACTCAGTTCATCGATGGCCGGCGGCTGGTGGCCAGCCGCGATCAGAGCGCTGCGCACACGCTCGATCTTGGCGGCGTCCCCGGGTGCGCTCCCCGGAGACCACCCTGCCCGAGCGACGACGCCATCGACCATCGTGCATTCGCCGTCTGCTACCAGTCGGGCGAGGACTGCGTCCACCAGTTCGGCGGATGCGGCCACGCCGGAGCGAACTGACTGAACAAGCACCCCCGGTTCGAGCGGATGGTCGCGGTGCGCGTCGGCAACAGAACGCCGACAATGGTCGGCTACCGCAGCCATCACGTTGGAGTCATAGAGCCTGTCGCCAACCCGCCCGTCCGGTGCGTATGCCAGAACGATCTCCTCCACTTCGGACGGCTTCGCTCCGAGCCGCACAGCGAGGCTCGCGATGGCAACGCCGCGGCCCGACGACTCCGCGACGATCCACCGAAGCCGCTGGTCCACCCGTGCGCCGACCAACGGCCACGGCTTGGCCCGGCGCCGCGGTGGATCTGGATCAGTTATCACCCCGCCGCCAATGGTCGCCGCCGGCGAGGCGGTGCGAATAACGAACCGATCGCCGGCACGGGCAACTACCGCGGAATCGAGCATGATTCGCACTGAAACTTGGGCTCCCGGCCCGACCGGTCTGCCCGCCGCGACAATGCGCGCGCCAATATCGGCAGTGCCCAGGTGGAAGCGCACGCGAGTGCGCGGGCCGATGACGGGCGCTTCGTCTCGAAGCGCTGCGTCGGCCCGAACGACCGGAGACGGTGTCCACCGATCGGCGGTGCGCACGAGCACCGCGCCGCGCGGCTCGATGTCGGCCCGATCGACTCCGCCGAGCGCGACGGCGGTTCGGATACCGCTCGTTGCGGTAGTCTTGACCACCCCGTGCGATTCGATACCTCTCACCCGGGCCGACAGTCCGGCGGGGAGGAGTTGCACTGAATCTTCGAGGTCCACTGCGCCCGACCAGACAGTGCCGGTCACGACTGTCCCTGTGCCCTTTACGGAGAACACGCGGTCGATCGGCATCCTGAATAGATCGCCGGTTGATCGGGCCGGAACGGAGCGCGCGGCGTCGCGAATCGCGTCTCGCAGCGCGTCGAGCCCCACGCCCGAAACTGCCGAACAGTGGACGATTGCTGCGTCGCGAAGAGGGCCGCGAGCGAGTGCGTCGCGAACGTCATCTGTGACGAGTTGCAACCAGTCCGGTTCTGCCAGGTCGGCTTTCGTGATCGCGACGACACCGGCCGATACGCCGAGCAGCTCTAGTATGGCGAGGTGCTCGCGTGTCTGTGGCATCATTCCTTCGTCGCCTGCTACGACAAGGAGCGCGAGGTCGATCCCGGTGGCACCGGCGAGCATCGTGCGCACGAATGCTTCGTGGCCGGGAACATCGACAACGCCGAGCGTACCAAACCCATCGAGTTCGAGCGGAGCAAATCCGAGTTCGATCGTGATTCCCCGCCGCTTCTCTTCCGGCAGCCGGTCGGTATCGACGCCCGTCAGGGCGCGAATCAAGGTTGTCTTCCCGTGGTCAATGTGCCCGGCGGTGCCCAGAATCATGGGGCTGCCTCCGCCATTGAGCGACCGCCTTGCCGCTGCTCCCACGCAGCAAAGGCGCGCAACGGCCGCCCATCACTGAGATGTTCTTCGAGGAACTCGCGCAAGAGTCGCATGTGGGCCCGGACCGATGCCGAATCGACGTCGATGTCTGAGCCGGCAATCCACGACCCAAGTGTTGCTCGCGCCTCGGCCGGCAAGCGCCGCCCTCCGCGCGCCTGACGCGCACACGATTCACAGAGCGCTCCGCCTGCGCGGTGATGAAACATCACTTCGCCGGCAAGGGCGCCGTGGCAGACCGCACACTGATCGAGAGCCGGGGCGAAACCAAACTCGGCCACGAGTCGCCATGCGCTCGCTAGCCCCGCGGCCACTGCTCTATCCGGAGCGGCCATCACCACGGCGTCGAGGCTCTCAATGGCGGTCGCGTATAGCGATCCGGTCTCGGATTCGCGTCCGAACCTGAGACAGAGCTCGGATATCACGCTCGCCGCAGCGAACCGGTCAAGCGACTCGCCGAGTTCCGGGCGTGATCCGGCAGCTTCGAATCCGTTAAGCGCGTGCAGGTCGCGCGTGGGGTGCATGCGAATGTGCGCGACGCCGGACGCAAAAAGATCGAGCGCGGCGCCGAACTGGTTGCGTGGACGCCGCGCTCCGCGCGCTACGACCGATACGACTCCAGCGTCGCGCGTCACGAGGCGCACGATACGCGAAGTCTCGCGATAGTCGAAAAGGTGCAGGACGAGGGCGTCGGTTGCGATATGCCTCACGACGTAAAACTATTGGGCTGCGGTTACTGGGGCCCGCGCCGGCGGAGCGGAACGAGCACCGGCGCGCCGACGACCGGGTCGCGCGACACCAGGAGCGGCCACGCGTACACGCGCTCCAGCAGGTCGCCGTCCATGACGTCGGCCGGCGCGCCGTCGGCGACAACGGCCCCCTTCGAAAGCAGGACCATCCGCGACGCGAAGCGCGCCACGAGATTGAGCTGGTGCGAGATCAGCAGAACAGCGACGCCTTCGCGCGCAATGGAGTCGAGCAACTCAAAAAGCGCCATCTCGTGCGCGATGTCGAGAAACGAGTTGGGCTCGTCGAGCACAATCGTCCGCCCCCCCTGCGCGAGCGCGCGCGCCACGCGCACCCGCTGCCACTCTCCACCGGAAAGCTCGTCCGTTCGGCGGTCGAGGAACCCGGAGAGATCCGTTCGCCTCACGGCGTCAGCGCAAGCAGCAAGATCGTCGGCCGATGGTCCGCTCCACGCCGTGCCGTGTGAAAAACGCCCGAGTGCAACGAACTCGCGCACCGTTCGCGGGAAGACCGGCTCCTCGCGCTGTGGAACAACGGCCACGGTCCGCGCGACGGCGCGTCGGTTGAGCGCGGAAAGCTGGACGCCGTCGACGCCGATTGACCCGGCGACGATCGGCGCACGGCCAAGGAGGGCGCGAACGAGCGTACTCTTTCCGCTCCCATTCGGCCCCGCCACGGCGGTGATCATTCCATCGGCCGCGTCGAACGACACATCATCCACGGCCGGTGCCGCGGTGTTCGCATAGCGAACCCGAAGCTTCTCGAACCGGATCATTGGCGACCGCCGCGAAACAAAACCGGAGCGCGCGCGCTCATGCCACGTGGCGCATTCGCGCCAGGAAGAACGGGACGCCGACGAGCGCTGTGACAGCGCCAAGCGGGAGTTCGGCCGGAGACCGGATGGTACGCGCCACCACGTCTGCGCCGACTAGCAACGCGGCGCCGGCAACGGCAGCTGCGACGAGCGTGGCACGCGTCGAGCGTGCACCGAGAGCGCGAACGATCGCCGGAACGACCAATCCCACAAACCCGATCAGCCCGGCGGACGCAACCGTGGCGGCGGCAAGCAGCGCGGCCACGATGAATACTCGCCTCGTCGCGCGATCGACATCCACGCCGAGCGCCGCCGCCGCGTCACTCCCCAAAGACAGCACGTCGATTTCGCGGGCCAGCAGCCAGAGACCGGCGAACGACACCGAAACGACCAGTGCGAGCCATGCTGTTCCGCTCCACGTGGCGCCACTGAGCGATCCCATCATCCACCACAGGGCATCGCGCACTGCGCCTGCAGGGGCGCCTGAGAGCACCACGAGTATCGCGGCATTTGCGAACGCGCCGATGACCACGCCCGCCATGACGAGCGCAGGAGAGCTGGAACGGGCGCCGGACGCATGCGCGACGGCAATGACAAGAAGTACGGCGGCGACGGCTCCGCTGAACGCGGCCAGTTCAACTGCAGCTGGATGAAGCAGCCCAGCCGCCGTAACGAGAACAGCGCCGACGGCGGCCCCACCAGAAACACCGAGGAGGTAGGGCTCGGCGAGCGGGTTTCGCATCGTCGTCTGCAGCGCTACGCCGCTCGCTGACAGCCCCGCGCCGACGAGGACGGCCATCACGATCCTGGGCAGCCTGATCGTGCGGACAATTGCGATGGCCTGCGAATCGGCGGTGCCAACTATCGCCCCGTACACGTCGCCCAGCGAGAGCGACACCGGACCGATGACGAGCGCAAGGAGCACGCTCGCGCAGAGCGCGAGCAGCAGCGCCGCCCAGATACGAGGAGTCATCGGCTAGCGACCGCCGCGCCCGTAGATCAGTTCGCGCACATGCCGTGCGGCTTCACCGAGACGAACGCCGGGCCGGGCGACGAGCGCCGTGTCGAACACGACGACGCGGCCTGCCCGAACCGCCGGAATCACCCGCCATGCTGCGGACTCTGCAATGCGCTCCGCTCCGGTTGGCCCGACGATGATGAGGTCCGGATTGCGGCGCACCACCTCCTCGAGCGAAACCTGCGGCGACGGCGCGGAGATGTCGCCGAAGACGTTGGACCCGCCCGCCAGTTCGATCAACTCTCCGACAAAACTTCCACTTCCCGCTGTGAACAGAGGCGGGTCACCCATTCTCCAGAAAACGCGCGGCGCGATTAGCGGCCGGGGCATCTGCCGAACAGCCTCTACCGACGCGAGGACCGAGTCGGCAACGACGATACCTCCCGAGTCGCCGGTGACACGCGCGTACGCATTGGCGAACCGCCGCAGGTCGTCAATCCGGTCGGTCCGAATCGAGAGAGTGCGAACGCCGGCAGCATGCAGCGCAGCGACCGCCCGTTGATTTCCTACCGTTGCGTAAAGAATGACGAGGTCGGGGCGCGCGCCGACGACGGCCTCGACGTTCGGTCCGATACCGTTGCCGAGATCAGGGACCGCAGCCGCTTCGGCAGGATAGAGATCCCAATGAGTGCGTCCCACGACGCGCGGTCCGGCCCCGGCGGCGAAGAGAAACTCCGTGGTTACCGGATTGAGCGACACTATACGCCGGGCGATGCCAACCGCGACCGTATCGCCGAGATCGTCGACGAACGCCGATGGCGCACCGCCAGACTCAGTTTCTACCGAGCTCTGCCCATTCGAGTCAGCGCAGGCCGCACCCATGATGGCCACACCAGCAGCGGCAATCAGGCGCATCGCCACGCGGTCGAGCGTCCGGTGGGGCGAGGCCGACGAACTCAGGATTCGGTAGAGCGAAGACACAACGGGCTCCTTCAGATACCGTGGGAGCCCGCAACGCCGAATGCCAAGTCACGCGAGGGTCCGCGCTGCATCCGAACGCCACTGGTCCTCCCCCGAGGACGTATTCAGCGTGGCGCGATCGCAGGTCGTCTCCTGGCTTCGGGCCCATCGCTCGCCTTCCCGGTCGATCCCAGTGGCTTGTTGAGCGTGGCGTTCTGCCCGTTACAGTGGCGGGGCCGCGCCGGAATCGCACCGGCTTCCGTGTCCCGCGTTCGCTATGTGGGGTGGACGCTAGCCCTAGTCGGCTGGAGGCGCAAGGCGCGCCGCGCGCTGCGCGCCGCGCGCTGCAGCTTCACCCGACCGCGAGTTGCACGGGCCAACCCGCCTGCCCCGGCGAAACGACAGCCAGAGCGCGATAGCCATCACAAACGCAGCGACCGTCGCAATCAGGCGAGGCGCACCCGGGCCCAAAGCTCCCCGCGGCGGAACCTGGACTCTCACCGTTGCGCCAATCGCGACACCGTGTGCGACGAAGCGGCGAAACGCACGACCCGAGATCAGCTCCGGCGTTTGCTCCGCGATTCCAATGCCGGTCACGGTCGCGACAGAGTCTTCGACGAGCACTTCGACTACGTCGGCAGCGTCCGCGAACTGGAACGTCAGCTCGCCGTTCGTTGGAGCGAGCCGATACAGCACCGAAATGCGCTTCGTGCCCGGCGCGATGGGCGCCAACAGCTCCACGCGTCCGTCAATGATCAGGATGGCGCTTGCCGACACGTCACTCTCGCCAGCACGAATGTCGTACGCACCCGACGGGAGAGCCGCCTGAAATGTCGGAGCGTTGCCGCCACCCACGACACGCGTAATCTCGCCGCCGTTCACGAGGATGAAGACCTCGGCGACTGTCCTCGCCGCCGACGTGTCAGCTGCAGATACAATGACGTGGCGGCTTGCAACGCCGATGGGCACGTCCCGGCTCGTCGTGTCGTAGACGGTGAGTTCCGCATCGTCGGCCGGCTGCGCACCATTCCCGACACGGCCGACGCGCTTCGAGAAATAGGCGATCCCTCCATACAACGTCGACACAAAGTAGACGGCCTCGGGATCTCCGCCCGGCCGGTACCTGAACCGGAAATCACCTCGGGGTCCCGAACGCGTCGAGTCGACGGCGCCAGCCGAGTCTGTTCCCACGCGATGAAGCGTCACCCATGTTCCGACAAGAGGCTTCGTTGAGCCGCCTCCGGCCAGCACAACGCGGCCGGTCGCTGTCGCCACACGGACGCCGGCGCTCGTGTCCCGGGTAGTGGCAGCGGGGCCATCCTGCGCCGCCAGCGTGCCTGCCAGCGTGCCTGCCAGAGTGCCTACCAGAGTGCCTGCCAGAGTGCCTGCCAGAGTGCCTGCCAGAGTGCCGAGCGCCATCGCCAACCGGCGCACGAGCGCGCCGGAGCGCTGACCGCTCAGCACGGGGTCAAAGCGTGAACTTGCCGAAGTCTTCCGGCCGCAGTTGCTCCAAATGGCGTCGCAGGTTTTCGGCGTAGGACGATGACTCCGCGATCGCAGCATCACTGCGCTGCTCGACCGATTCGGGCGTGCCGCTATCGTCCTCGGCGGAAAGCTGCTCATACTCGTTCAGCAGCTCCTCAGAGGCGAAAAGCGGAGCGCCGAGCCTGATGGCGATGGCGATGGCGTCGGACGGACGTGCGTCTACCACGAACGGGTTCCCACCGCGCGTGATGTGCATCTCAGCGTGGTACGTATGCTCAACGACGCGGCTGACGACTATCCGGGTCAACGTGCCGTCGAGTACGGCCAGCAGAGAGCGGACCAGGTCGTGCGTCATCGGGCGTTCACGCGGAACACCGTGCAGATGCGCCGCAATAGACTCAGCCTCCGGCCGGCCGATCCAAATGGGCAGCACCCGCGTGCCACCGCGCTCCTGCAGCACGACCACAAAAGTCTTCTGCTGCCCGTCATGGCCGAGCTTCGACACCACGACTTCTACCACTGTGCCTCCCCGGACGCTACGCTGCGCGTCCTTGCACCAGTCAGCCGCGCACCGCGCGCTTCAACGCCGCCACTCGGTCGGTGCGCTCCCACGGAAACAACGTGACAGTCTTGCCGAATCGCCGTGCCCGCTCACTCTTGCGACCGAAGTGCCCGTACGCGGCCGTGTCGCTGTAGATCGGTTTGCGCAAATCGAGTGCGGCAGTGATGCCCATCGGCGTGAGGTCGAAAACCTTTCGTACTGCCTTCATGATCACTCGATCGTCCACGCGTCCGGTGCCGAACGTATCGACCATCACGGAAACCGGTTCAATGACGCCGATCGCGTAGGCCACCTGTACTTCACACTTCGTAGCGAGCTTTGCGGCAACGATGTTCTTGGCGACCCACCGGGCCGCGTAACTACCGGAGCGATCGACCTTGGAGGGATCCTTCCCGCTGAACGCTCCGCCGCCGTGGCGACCCATTCCGCCGTAGGTGTCGACGATAATCTTCCTGCCGGTGAGCCCGGCATCACCCTGCGGGCCGCCGACAACGAACCGGCCCGTGGGATTGATGTGCGTCCGCATCCGGCGCGAGCGAAGTTCCTTTGGAATCACAGCGTCGATGACTTCGCGTCGAATGCCTTCACTAATCGCGCGATTCGAAACCCGTTCGGCGTGCTGCGCGGATACCACGACAGTGTCGACAGACACCGGCGCGCCATCCTCGTACAGCACGGTCACCTGACTTTTCCCGTCGGGCCGCAGCCATGGAAGCGTGCCGTCCTTGCGCCGATCTGCAAGTGCCCGGACGAGTTTATGCGCCAACATGATCGGGAGCGGCATCAGCTCTTCCGTCTCGTTGCACGCATAGCCGAACATCATTCCCTGGTCACCGGCGCCACCGGTGTCGACGCCGCGCGCGATGTCGGCCGACTGCTGATCAATGGTAGACAACACGGCACAGGTATTCGCGTCGAAGCCGTAACCCGCCTCGCTGTATCCGATGCGTCGAATCGTGTCGCGCACGAGCGCCGGAAGATGCACGTATGCCGACGTCGTGATCTCGCCGAATATCGTCGCGAGTCCCGTCGTGACCATCGTTTCGCACGCTACGCGCGCACGCGGATCGACGGCCAGCAGCGCGTCGAGCACCGCATCGGAGATCTGGTCGGCGACCTTGTCCGGATGGCCTTCTGTGACTGACTCGGATGTAAACAGATGAGGATGTTTCAACGGAGGCGCTGTGAGAAAAGTGTGTGCCGGTCACTCAGCGGCGATGCTGCGTCGGAACGGCGTTTGGTTAGGATGACGACGGACGGAACAGGAGAATATCTGGAAGGTCACGCGTGGAGCAACTCGCTCGGCACCTCGGCGACGAGACGTTCGCGGAGGATTAGCTCAGCCTCGGCCGCGGTTGACGCCGCAAGGGCCGCGTCCGCCGCCGCGGTGGCCTCGGACGCTCGCATTCCGCGCACGATCAGTTTCACGCGCATCAGCGAGTTCGGATTCACGCTCAGCTGGCGAATGCCGAGCCCGAGCAGTGCAAACGCCATGATCGGCTCCGAGGCCATCTCTCCGCAGACACCAACCTCGATACCGTGCCGGTTCGCCACTTCAACCGTCATCCGGATCAAGCGGAGCACGGCTGGGTGCAGCGGCGTGTACCGAGAGGCCAGCCCAGCGTGGCCACGGTCCACGGCAAGCGTATACTGAACGAGATCGTTCGTGCCGATGGAGAAGAACGAAACGTCGCGCGCGAGTGATTCAGCGAGCACCGCGGCCGCCGGCGTCTCGATCATGACGCCGACCGGAACGTCCGCCCTGTGAGGCACACCACGCGCCGCGAGTTCTGCGGCAGCTTCGGCAATCAGGACGCGGGCTTGGCGCACCTCGTCCACTGAGACGATGAGCGGCAGGTTGATCCTGACGTCCCCGAGCATCGCAACTCGCAAGAGCGCACGAAGCTGAGTCTTGAAGAGTTCAGGTTGGTCGAGGCACATGCGGATTGCGCGCCATCCCAGAAACGGATTGGGCTCCTCGGGATAGCCGCCAATCGGCAACTTGTCGCCACCAACATCGAACGTCCGAATAATGACGGGCTTGTTTCCGAATGCGCGCACGACGCCGGCGTAGGCTGCGTACTGCTGGTCCTCGTCTGGCATTGCCGCGCGCCCGACGACAAGAAATTCGGTCCTCATGAGCCCCACGCCCTCGGCTCCGCTCTGTGCCGCATGCTCGGCTTCGTCAGGGAGGTCGACGTTCGCCAGGAGCGTTACGCGTTCACCGTCGCGCGAGATAGCTTCTTCGCCGGCGAGGTGGGATAAGGCCTCCGTCTCTGCCTGCTGTTGTCGACTGAGGGCGGCCGCGACGGTTTTTTCAGCCGAGGTCGGGCGCGTAGCGATAGTGCCGGCCGTGCCGTCGAGAATCACCTCTTCCCCGCTGCGCAGGCGAACGGTCGCGTCGAGCAGGCCCACCACTGCCGGAAGGTCAAGCGAGCGGGCGAGGATGGCGACGTGCGACGTCCGCGTACCGGCGTCAGTGGCGATTGCTGCGATGCACTCGCGGTCGAGCTGGAGGGTCAGGCTTGGAGTCAGGTCGTGCGTGACGAGTATGGCGTTGGCGCCTCGCGGCAGATCGAGCGGATCGTGATCCGGAAGCCCCATCAACACGGTCAGCACGCGAATGTGCACGTCGATGAGGTCACTGACACGCTCTCGGAGCGTTGCGTGCGGTGAGCGGCCGAAGTGATCGCGCCACTCGAGCATCACCACATCGAACGCCCGCTCAGCGCTGAAGTGCTGACGGATGGCGTCTTCAACTCCGCCGCGGAGTTCGGGATCCTCGACGATGGATATCTGGACTTCAAAGATCCCGGCTTCTGCAGATCCCGCGACGCGGCGAGCGCGATCGCGAACATTTCTCAGTCGCCCGACAGTGCGGGCAAACGCGATGCGGAGCCGCTCGATTTCCGCCTCGACTTCGTCGGACTGGATTACGGAATCGGGAACTTCTGGCACCTCCCATCGCAACAGGTGCACCGCACCCACGACGATGCCGGGTGATGCCGGAATTCCCTTGAGGATCGATGGCATGGTTCAACTCTCTCCGAATTTGGTTGCGAAGAGTTCACTGAGTGCAACGACGGCCGCCTCGGCGTCGTCGCCATCGGCTCGTACATGCACGGTGGACCCGCACGGCGCCGCGAGCATCATCACGCCCATGATGCTTTTGCCGTTCACGTCGAGGCCGTCGAGCGAGAGCGTGATCGACGCGCCATACCGCGCGGCTACCTTCACAATCACCGACGACGGGCGCGCGTGAATCCCGGCCTCGTTGGTCACGAGCATATCGCGCTCTGCGATCATCGAAGCACCATGGCGGCCACGCCGGCGACGATGAGGAGCGCGAGCGAGACGCGCCATCCCTGAACGCGGCCCTGCGTCAGGCCGAGCATCACGGCGCCGGCTGCGCCCACCCCGCCAATGATGAACACCCCCAGCGGGCTCGCACCAGCGGACCGCGCGAGTGCGAGCGGAATCGCGACGCCACCGACGACTGCGGCGACTCGCGTCAGCATCAGCGGACCGCGACGAAACAGCGGCGTGCTGAGAGCCGGCGCGACCGCCAGTCCATCGCTCCAGCCCACGTTCAACCCCCATATGCGCAGGGCGAGATGGCCAACGTTATACGTCCCTAGAAACACTGCCACCACCATGAAGGGCGAAGCCCCGAGGCCAAATGTGAGTAGTGCGATCAGGGAGCACAGAGGAAGCCACGCTGCCCACACGAGACGGTCGCCCACGCTGCCCAACGGCCCGCAGGCAGCCGTCCGAAACCGCTCGATGCGCTCCAGGTTCTCGAGCGAGAGTTCGGCCCGGGCGAGCGCTCCTACGGCGACGGCGGCAAGGTACGGATGTGCGTTGAAGTACCGGCTCTGTCGCGCAAGCGCCGCGCAGTACGCCTCCCCGCCACGCCCGCCCGGCAAAAGCCGCAATGCCGGCTCGATTGCAAAAGCGATGCCGTTTCCAATCATCGTCTCGTAGTTGTACGAGCCCTGCAACGTGAGGAGCCTTGCCAATACGAGCATACGTGTACCGACCGAGAGCGGCGGCGCGGCGATGGTCATCGTGCCACCATCGCCACGATACCTACGGCCAGACCGCCACCGAGGTACCCTATCGCACCCATCGGGCGTGCGCAGCGCACCAGCGCTGCCGCACCGACGGCCGTGGCCAGGATGAGCGGCCAAGTGAGGGACTGCCCGAACGCGATATTCCACCGACTCAGGACAGGCATTGTGAAAGCGAACGCGAGGATGAGCCCAGCCGAGGCCACAAGAACGCCCCGCCAGAGATCCAGTGCGATTCCCGTTACGTGCAATCGCGTCACCGCCGCGGCGGAACCAATAGCGAGTTCCTCACGCAGGACGCCAGCCAGAACCGCGACGCGGCGACGATGCCATACCATGGAGATCGACCCGAGCCCGGCAACGGCCAGGCCGATCAGCACAGCGAATGCAAGCGAACCCGGCGAACCGCGGCCGCCGATGACGTATGTCGTGGCCGCCACGACGCCCGCCGCGCCCCACTCCGGGTAGCGGCTCGCGCCGAACGGCAGGGTCTCGAGGGCGAACAGTTCCATAACGGCGCCCACAACGAGCCCATCCTCGGCGCGACCGAGCGCCGCAGCCCCCAACGTAGCGGACACAATCGGACGCGAGACCATTGTCTGGCCGACACTCACCGTGTCGAGCGAGCAAAGCGACGCAATCACGAGGAGCGCGATGAAGTCCGCGGGACCGATCACGCGGGGCCTCCGCTCAGCAGCGCCTCAAGCGGCACCTCGTCGGCGCCCGGAAGGTCCTGTGCCGTGACCCTCACCCCGCACGATGCGATCGCAGCAAGCGCGGCATCGTCCTCAGGAGAGAGGAACACATAGGGCAGCCGCCAGGTCCTGCCGATGCGGTGATGCACTCCGCCTATGTTCACCGCGCGAATTCGTGGAGCCGACTGTACGAGCCGACCCATAGTTGGAATGTCCGCGGTGAGCAGCATACCGGCGTCGGCGCGGGCGTCAAATTCCGGAAGTCGCAAGACGACCGAATCGGTGGTCTCGACGAACAAGGTCATCTCCGGAGGCGTCCCCATGCTGTAGAGCTCGCACTCCCAGTCGTTTGCAGCCACCGTGTCGTCGACCAGCACGATGAAGCCAAGCCGCAGCGACTGGCCCCAGCCCACCACAACCTGGCCATGCACCAGCCGGTCGTCTACACGAAAGCACTCAATCGGCACGCGGCGCACCCGAAGCCGGATGTACGACGATGGCGTCGCGGGCACGCGCCGCGGCGCGCCCGAGTGCCTCCGCGCTGGCGTCGTCACCCAGCGCGAAATCGAGCAGCATGGCCGCCGAAGCGCCGGTGACAACAGCGACTGACGGATCCGAGTGCGCAATGCGTCGCGCGGCGATCGCCACGCTTCCCGCCGGGAGATCGGTGAAGACAACCGAGGCACCATGCTCGCGCAGCGCAACTCGAAGTGCCTCCTCAACTCCTCGGGAGTCACACCCTTCGTTAGTGACTGCGCGAAAGACGTCCGCCCGGCCGGCGACGCACCCAACGAGCTCAATGAGCGCCGCTGCGAACCCCGCGTGTCCAGCCACAACGGCGCGAGGCGGCCCGCTACTCATCGTCTTCCTGCAGGTAGTTGCCCACCTTCGCCGTGCTCTGCCTGAGGCGGGCTTTCAGTCGATCGTTGAACGCCTCCGCGGCATTCACGCCGCTGTACTTCAGCAGGTGATTGAGCGCGATCACTTCGGCGATGACCGTAATGTTCTTGCCCGGATTCAACGCCACAGTCACCAGCGGGAGTGTCGCGCCGAGGATTTCGATGGTCTGTCCATCGAGGCCAGTGCGATCGACCGCGTTCAGCCCGTCCCATTTCTCGAGGGCGACGACGACCTCAATACGCTTCTGTTGACGTACGGAGCGAATTCCGAAAATGCGGGAAACGTCGATGATGCCGACGCCACGGATCTCCATGTGATGGTGCGCGTGGTCGTGGGCGCGCCCAATGACGACGTCTGCTCCGCGACGATTGCAGATCACCAGATCGTCGGCCACCAGACGGTGCCCGCGCTCGACGAGATCGAGCGCGCATTCGGACTTCCCGATTCCGCTGTCACCCGTGAACAGCAACCCTACACCGAACACATCTGCGAGCGAACCGTGCAGTGTTGCGGTTGGCGCGAAGGCGGCCTCGAGAAACGGAACGATCCGGCGGTAGAACTCCTGCGTCTTGAGTTTCGAGCGGAGAATCGCGACGCCCGACGCCTTTGCCTCGTCGTCCATTCCCGCGGGCAGTTCCTGTCCCTTGGTGATCATGACGCAGGGAACTGCAAACGAGAGAAACTGTCGGATGTTTCGCATGCGGCTCTCTGCGTCGAGCGAGTTGAGGTAACTCACCTCGGTTTCGCCCAGGACCTGTATGCGTGCCTCGACGAATCGGCCGACGTAGCCGGCCAACACCAAGCCCGGACCCGAGGCGTCAACGGTTGTGATCTCACGTTCGAGTCCAGCCGGATCGCCAAGCAGATCGAGTTTGAGCGGCTCTTTCATGCGTTCGTACAATTGGGCGACGATGAGTTTGGGCATCATCCCTCGCGTGGCTCTGCGGCCAGGTGATAGTTGGTCACGACCTATTCTCGTTCGTGCGTTGGACGACTTCGCTCAGGTGGGCTTCGGTCTCCGACGCGGCGCGCGCCCAGGTAAACGACTCTGCGAATGCCCGGCCCGCCCGACCCATCGTCTCGGCAATGTCCCGCGAGGCCGCCAGCCGGTCCATGGCGCGCGCGAGCCCTTCCACGTCACCGTGAGGTGATAAAAACCCGGTCACCCCGTCACGCACGGATTCCCGGATTCCCGGTGAGTTCGACGCCACCACGGCCGTGCCGCACGCCGCGGCCTCCACGTTGGTCAGGCCCCACCCTTCCTTGGGCGAAGCCAGCACCACCGCCCACGCGCGCTGCAGAAGAGCCAGCTTCTCCGCTTCGCTCACGAAGCCAAGAAATCGCACGCGCCGACCAAGGTCAAGCGAGCGTGCGAGTGATTCGAGAGCGCCACGGAAATCGCCCGCGCCGGCAATCTCGAGCGTCGCGTCCGGATGTGACATTCGCGCAAACGCGCGGATGACGAGGTCAACGCCCTTGTAGCGTTTCAGACGGCCTATGTACGCGAAGGTCGGGAGCGGTGCCCGTTTCGCCGGCGCGGGAACGAACACATCCGCGCTGACGCCCGGGTAGATCACGCGCACGTGCTCGCGCACGATACCACGCGCGACCAGATCGTCGGCCGTACTCTCGGATATGGCCTCGAAGGGCACATCGCGATACGCGTACGGGAGCGGCTGCTCGCTTGCCCATACGGCGGTCGCAAGCGGCCACGGGAGCTCCTGAAATACGGTGGAGCCAAACAGGTGCGGCACGCACGCCACGACGGGACAGCCAGCTCCCCACGCAGGCGTATAGAGCGGAGCCTTGTTGATGTCTTCCACGATCACGTCGAACGGACGAGCACGAAAGTCGCGCCGCCATCTCCGGAAAACCTTGAGCGCAAATGTCTGGCGCGTACCGACCCGCACCACGTCAATCCCGCCCAGCGCGGCAGTTGGCTCGCACCCGGGCCATCCGCCGCACAAGAGCGTGACCGAATGTCCGGCGCCCGCCAGGCGTTCGAATATTTCATGTAGGTGAATCTCGGCGCCGCCAGCAAGGGGATTCTCTCGATCATGCCAGTTGATGACCAGGATCTTCACGCGAGCGTGCCGACACGGCGGGCGTGCGCGTCGAGCACACCGTTGACGAACCCTGCGGAGCGCGCGCTCCCGTATCGCTCGGCGAGCCGCACGCACTCCTGAATCACGACCTTAGGCGGCGTTCCACCTTGGGCAAACTCGGCCACTCCCAATCTCAACACGCACCGCTCAATCGCCCCAAGACGTTCGAGCCTCCAGTGCGTCGTGACCTCGACCAGTTCTGCGTCAACCTGCTCAAGATTCACCGCGATCCAGTTGAGCAGCCGATCGGCGAACTCGCGCTCGACCGGCAGAACGTTCAAGTCGTCCCATAGCCTCGAGGCGACGCCGAGCAGATCGTTGTTGTGACGAACGTCCCACGCGTAAAGAGCCTGAAGCGCGCGCGATCGTCCGCGAGTCTCAATCCGAGCCGGCATCGCCTGCCTCCGCTGCGGCCACGTCGAGCCGCGTGAAGAGGTCGGCCATCTCAAGCGCAGCGAGCGCAGCGTCGGCGCCCTTGTTCCCATGCGCGCCACCGGAGCGCGCTTCGGCCTGGTCGTCATTGTCGGTGGTCAAAACCCCGAACCCGATCGGCACCGCGAACTCCCGCTGCAACGCAGCAAGGCCGCGTGCGGCCTCCCCGGCCACATAGTCGAAGTGCGGCGTTTCGCCGCGGATCACCGCACCAACTGCCACGATCGCGTCGTAGCGCTCGGTGGCGAGCAAGCGCTCGGCGGCCGCCGGTAGTTCCCACGCACCCGGCACCCACACCGTGTCAATGTCATCGAGTTTGACACCATGACGCACGAGGCACTCGACGGCGCCGTTGAGGAGCTTCTTCGTTACTTCGTCGTTAAACCGACTGGCAAGCACGGCAATCCGGCGTCCGTCGCCGGCCGGCGCTCCCTGGAACTCCGCCATCAAAGCGCCCGGAGGTGGCCGAGCTTCCGGCGCTTGGTTTCCAGATAGTCGGCGTTGTCGCGCGATTCCGGCGCCATCAACGGCACGCGATCGTGTACATGCAGACCGTACCCCTCGAGTCCGACCAGCTTCTTGGGATTGTTCGTGATTGGCCGAATGCCTGTGAGACCCACATCCAGCAGGATCTGAGCGCCGATGCCGTAGTTGCGAAGATCGGGGGCAAAGCCCAGACGCTCGTTGGCTTCGACGGTATCCGCGCCCTCGTCCTGCAGCTGATAGGCCTTGAGCTTGTTCAGGAGGCCGATGCCACGACCTTCCTGATCGAGGTAGACGATCACGCCGCTACCGTTCTTCGCGATCATGGCCATCGCAGTGTGCAGTTGCCAGCCGCAATCGCAGCGAGCGGAGTGAAAGACGTCACCAGTGAGGCACTTGGAGTGCATACGGGCGAGCACATCGTCCTTCCCTTCAACGTCACCGAAAACGAGCGCGACGTGTTCGTGGTCGTCCACGTCATTGGAATAGCCAATGATCCGAAAATCGCCGAACTCCGTCGGCAGTCGCGCCTCGGCGACGCGATGGACCAGCCGCTCGGTGCAGAGGCGGTGGGCGACGAGCTGCGCAACCGTGATGAACGTGAGGGCGTGCTTTGCAGCAAAGGCCTCGAGCTCGGGTCGCTTGGACGTCGTACCGTCGTCATTGAGGATTTCACAAATGACCCCGGCCGGCTGGAGGTTCGCCAGCCGCATCAGATCGACTGCTGCCTCCGTGTGACCCACTCGCTGCAGCACCCCGCCCTGACGCGCGCGAAGCGGATGCACATGCCCCGGACGCCGCAGGTCCGACGGCACCGCGCGGGGATCGACAGCCGCTCGAATGGTGGCGGCCCGGTCCGCTGCGCTGATTCCGGTGGTCACTCCAAATCGCGCTGCGCCGTCGATGGTCACCGTGTATGCAGTTCGCATCGCTTCGGTGTTCTCGGCGCCCATCATTGGCAGTTCGAGGTGATCAACGCGGTCTGGAGCCATCGCGAGGCAGATCATCCCCTTGGCCCGCATAAGGAAGTTGACCTTCTCGGCAGTGATGAACTCGGCAGCGCCAATCAGATCACCTTCGTTCTCGCGGTCTTCATCGTCGGCGACGACAATGAACTTGCCCGCCTTCAGGTCCTCAATGGCCTGCTCAATCGTTCCAAATACCATGGGTGCACCGACCGGCATCGTAGACGCCAGTCGTTCCTTGTCAGAGTTGATCATGAGTGGCCGCCGCAAATGAGCCTGCCGCGAGCCGTTGTGCGTACTTCCCGAGCACGTCCGCTTCCACGTGAACCGTGTCACCGATCGCAAGCTCTGCCAATGTCGTGTGGCGAAGTGTGAACTCGATGAGGGACAGCTGAATCGCATCCGGCTCACGGAGTTCGTTGATGGTGAGGCTCACGCCATCCACGGCGATCGATCCGTGCGGGACGACCAGTGGCGCCAGCGCGGGCGTGAGTGCGATCTCGATCAATCGCGCATCTCCAGCCGTGACGATGTCGGTCACTTCTGCGACAGCGTCCACATGGCCAAGTACGAAATGCCCGCCCAGCCGGTCCGACGCACGGAGCGCACGCTCGAGGTTCAACCGGCGACCAACCATCCATCCGGCCATCGCCGTTCGCGAGAGCGTCGTCTGAACCGCGGCAGCCGTGAACCACCCGCTTCCGGCCTCTCGCACGGTCAGGCAGGCGCCGTTGACTGCGATCGATTCGCCCAACGCGAGGTCGCTGTAGGCGCAGGCAATACGAAACTCGCGCCCGGCCTCAGTGTCCGAGGTCCGTTCGAGTGTTCCGATATCAGTTATAAGTCCGGTGAACATCAGGTCATGCGTGCGCGCGGATCGTAAACAGTCATGACGTCGGGGCCGAAGCGGTGCCTCGCGACTACGCGGAACCTGTCAAGAAACGATGCGTTGTCGAACGCGGCGATCGCCCCGGCACCCAAGCGTCGGGGTGCGCGAAAGATAACGATTCGGTCGACGACTCGCGCAGCCAGGAAAGCCTTCGCCATCCCCGGTCCGGCCTCAACAAGCAGCGCCCGAACATCGTGCCGGACAAGGAGTTGCAGCGCCCGCCCGAGGGTCCGAGCATGCAGAACTTCTACGCCCTTCCGGAAGAGCTTCAGTTCACGGCGAGGGGCCTTGGCTGCCGCTACGACAACGGTCGGAACGCGCATCGCCGACGCGACCAGTCGAGACTTCAGTGGCAACCGCGATCGACGGTCGAAAACCACACGGACCGGTGGAACGCGTGGAAGGCGCACAAGACGCACGGTGAGATCCGGATCGTCCGCCAGGGCCGTACCGATTCCAATGGCAATCGCATCGCTCTGCGCCCGCATGCGGTGGACTTCCCGGTTCGCCGCTGCGGCAGTGATTGTGGCGCGACGTTTCCCACGGCGTGCGACCGCGCCATCGGCGGACAGTGCAATTTTGAGCGTCACCCAAGGGCGACCTGGAGCCGTGTGGACGAAGAAGAACGCCGCATTCAGCTCTCGTGCGGCCTCGGCTTCCAAGCCAAACTCCACGACAATTCCCGCACGCCGAAGTTTGCGGGCACCGCCGCCAGAGTGACCGCCGGGATCGCGAACGGCGCAGACGACTCGAGCGACGCCCGCGGCGATCAAGGCATCAGTGCACGGTGGAGTTTTCCCCCAATGGGCGCACGGTTCGAGCGTGACGAACACGGTGGCGCCGCGGGCTTTTGCGCCGGCCTTGGCGAGTGCCACGACTTCGGCGTGCGCCGATCCGAACCGAGCGTGATACCCCTCCCCAACGATACGACCCGCACGAACGACGACGGCGCCGACCATCGGGTTCGGCACCGTCTGTCCCCAGCCGCGGCGGGCCAGCGCGAGCGCGCGTTTCATCCACGCGCGCTCACGCTCCGCCGGCGTTGGCCGGCGGGTACCCATTCCGCTAGAACGCGATGCGGAGGCCACCCGAGAGGTAAGTCCGCGAATCGCTCGCCGGCTTGTCAAATGTGTTGAACGGCGTCGGCAGCGAGCCACCGCTCACTTGCCCTGCCTCGGCCACGAGTTTGAACACGAAGAAGTTGATCATCGCTCCCGCGAATACGTTCGTGCGCGTCATGCTCATGCTTGCAGAGGCGTTTGCGGTCTGGCCACTCTCGCTTGCCACGATGTCGGCGGACGCCTTGTAGCTGTCCTGACCCACGCCAGCCTGGAGACCAAAGATCAAGAAAGTCTTGGCCGCCACGATCCTGACTGCGGACATCTTCACAGAGAAGTCGTTAAGTGCGAACGACCCTGAGCTGCCGCCGGATGAACCCGAAAGCGAGATAGTCGGGAGATCGCGTTGCAGGTAGCTGACGTAGACACCGGGAGTCAGCACCGACTCGTCCAGGATGCCGACGCGAACGCCGTAGCCGAGCTTCAGGTTTCCGTCAGGCGCCGTTACCGAAAAATCGCCGTCGCTGCCTTCGATGTCCGGGATGTAGAGCGCGCTCACGAGCGCATCCACAGCTCCGATGTGGGTGGCACCGAGATTGAAGCCCTTCCATATGCCGAATGACGCATCGACGCCGACGCCCGGAACGATCGTTTCCTCGGTCGTGTAGCTCTGCGGCGCGCTGTCGGTACGGAACGGCACATCCCCGATGTTGGGGAATGCACCGTTCATCACGCCCGTTCCGCGGATGCTGAGGGCAAACCGCCCAAGTCCGCCGAGCGCGCCGCTCTGCCCGAGCGTGCTGCTGCCGCCAGCGACCGCCGTAGCAAGCTGCGGCGTCATGTAGTTGACGAGATCGACTGACGCGTAGCAGGCCTGACGCGCAAAAATCGGCGCACTTGCGCACTGCGCGCCAAGCGGCGCCGCAAACGCGGTTCCGATCACAGCTGCGACAACGAGACGTGACTTCATTCGCTCCCCGTTTCTAGTTGAGTTCGACCCGACCGCTCCCTGCCCGCAGTCGGCCAATTTCCCACGAATCCACTGAACCGCGCCTTGCGCTGGCGCACACCGCATCGGCGCCAGCCTCGTCCGTGGCAACCACCATTCCGACACCCATGTTGAAGGCGCGGAACATTTCGGAGTCGGACACGCCGCCTCCTTTTTGTAGGACGCGGAAGACCCCCGGAACGTCCCATGATTTGGTATTCACGATGGCGTCGATGTCGGGCGGCAGGGCCCGGTCGAGGTTTCCGGGAATTCCGCCGCCCGTAATGTGGGCCATCGCGTGCACATGGCCAAGAACCGGTTTGAGAACGCCCAGATACGACCGGTGGACGGCAAGCAGCACGTCGGCCACGGTTCGCCCGTCGGCGCCGGGGAACGGATCTGACGGACCCAACTTCAGCCGATCGCGAACGATCGTGCGCGCAAGCGAATAGCCGTTCGTGTGGAGTCCGCTGCTGCCGAGCGCGATCAGCACGTCTCCCGCACGCGCACCACCGCGGGAGATCACCTGCCCTTCCTCCACGGCACCGACGATGAAGCCGGCGAGATCGTAGTCCGGTGGCGTATAAAGGCCTGGCATCTCTGCCGTTTCGCCCCCGATAAGTGCGCAACCGTTCTCGATGCAGCCAGCGGCAACGCCGCGCACGATGGCCTCGACCGTCTCGGGGACGAGCTTGCCGAAGGCGACGTAGTCCAAAAAGAACAACGGAACGGCGCCCTGAACGAGAATGTCGTTCACGCAATGGTTCACGAGGTCGTGGCCCACGGTATCGTGGCGGTCGGCCTCGATTGCGACCTTGATCTTGGTGCCCACTCCGTCCGCACTGGAGACGAGAAGTGGATCCTTCATCTCCTTGGGCACGCGGAACATGCCCCCGAATCCGCCGAACGCGCCGCGGGTTCCCGCCGTGAACGTGCTTTCGACGAGCGACTTGATGCGATGCTTGCTATCGTCGGCGGCAGCGATGTCGACGCCGGCCGAACGATAGTCGAGCGGTCGCGCCTCGCTCACGGCACCTCGGCGTCGAACGCCACGAGGGAGTGAAACTCCGCGAGACGGGCCGCGATGTCGTCCTTGTTGACTTCGAGCAAGCGCCCGATCGAGAAGCCCTCAACCACGAACGAACCCATCACAGAACCGAAGACGACCGCGCGCCGCAGATTGGCCTCGCTGAGGTCGTCAGTGCTTGCGAGGTAACCCACGAATCCACCGGCGAACGAATCGCCGGCGCCAGTCGGGTCGAACACCGCTTCTAGCGGGTACGCGGGTGCGAAGAACACGCGGTCCCCGTGAAACATGAACGCGCCGTGCTCACCCTTCTTGATGACAACCGTTTTCGGACCTCGCTCCATTATCCAGCGCGCGGCTTTGACGAGGTTGACCTGCTCCGTGAGCTGGCGAGCTTCCGAATCGTTGAGAGTGATCAGGTCCACGCGCCCGAGCAACTTGACCACATCATCGCGGCGGCTCTCGATCCAGAAGTTCATCGTATCGCACGCCACCAGCTTCGGGCTCTCGACCTGCTCGAGCACGTCGAGTTGCAGCCGGGGATCGATGTTGCCTAGGAAGACATACTTCGCCGTCCTGAACTGCGCGGGAATCTTCGGACGGAAGTGGGAGAAGACACCAAGCTTCGTTTCCAGGGATTCCGCGGAATTCAGGTCGTGCCCGTAGCGGCCGCGCCAGCGAAACGACTCCCCTTCTGCGCGCTCGAGGCCCGAAAGGTCCACGCCGCGCGATACGAGCTCGAGCAACTTCTCCTCGGGATAGTCGGCCCCGATCACCCCAACGAGTTGGACGCGCGTGAAATGCGACGCGCTCGCCGCGAAGTAGGTGGCGGAACCGCCGAGCGCATCGTCGACCCTGCCGAAGGGCGTCTCGACCGAGTCGAGCGCGACTGAACCAACAACGAGGACTGTCATCAGGAGAGGAAGATCATCGAAGTTTGAGCCACGCGTTCGTGGCGCGCGGCGAAACGCGCGGCGAAACGCGGATCGCACTCGCTATGTGCGCGAGGCGGAGTCACATGCGCTCCGGCGCCGAGATGCCAAGAACGTCGAGACCGTTTGCCAGCACGATGCGGGCGGCCTTGGCCAGCGCGAGCCGCGCCTGCATGATCGCATCCGGCTCGCCCAGAACATGGTGCTTGTGATACCAGAGATGTACGAGGCCGGCAGTGTCGTGCAGCCAGTTCGCCACACGATGCGGTTCAAGCGCGTCCGTGGCGCCGGCGAGCAATGCGGGCCAGTCCACGAGGGCCTTGATGAGTTCACGCTCCTCGGGCTGCGAGAGCACGTCCCACGACAACCCCTCGCCGGTGATCGATGCAGGATCCATCTCGCCGACCCGAAAGATCCCGCTCAACCGCGCGTGCGCCATCTGGATGTAGTAGACCGGATTCTCTTCCGACTGCGAGCGCGCGAGATCAACATCAAACACCAGTTGACTCTCGCCCTTTCGCATCAGGAAGAAGTACCGTACCGCGTCGCGCCCAACCTCATCGACGAGATCGCGCACAGTCACGTAGCTCCCGGCACGCTTGGAGATCTTCATTTCTTCTCCGCCGCGTACGACCGTGACCATCTGATGGAGGACGTACTCGGGGTAGCCAACCGGAATCCCCATCTCGAGCGCCTGCAATCCGGCGCGGACGCGCGTGACCGTACTGTGGTGATCGGCGCCCTGCACGTCGATCGCACGCGCAAAACCCCGCTGCCACTTGGTCACGTGGTAAGCGACATCCGGCACGAAGTAGGTCGGCTCGCCGCCTTTCTCGGCACTCCGGCGCATGACGCGATCCTTGTCGTCTCCGAAATCGGTGGTCCTCAACCAAAGAGCGCCATCCTGTTCGAAGGCGTGCCCTGCCTTTGCGAGCTGCGCGAGCGTGTCGTCCACCCGGCCTTCGGTGTAGAGCGACGATTCGAGATAGTAGACGTCGAAGCGAACGCCGAACGCCTTTAGATCGGTGTCCTGCTCGCGGCGGAGATACCCCACCGCGAACCGTCGAACGTCATCCCGAAGTTGGCCGTCAGCTTCCCACCCCGCCCTCAGACGCTCGCGCGCTGCATCAACCGCCACGCTCTCGCGACCGGCAAACGCATCGAGGTACGCGGCCGCAACTTCCGCGACATAGTCGCCGTGATAGTGGTCCTCAGCGAGCGGCTCGCCGACTGCTCGCCTGAAAACGCTGTCGCACAGCCGTTCAATCTGGCCGCCACCATCGTTGTAGTAGAACTCGCGCGTAACATTCCAACCGGCGTGGGCCAACAGCGACGAAATAGCGTCGCCGAGAGCAGCCTGCCGGCCGTGACCAACGTGCAGCGGACCGGTGGGGTTGGCCGACACGAACTCGATATTCACTGCGCGTCCACTGCCGCCGTTGGATCTGCCGTACGCGGCGCCTTCGGCGAGCACGGTCGCGATGGTTGACGCCAGGTGGCCTGCGTCGAGGCGGAAGTTGATGAATCCGGGCCCGGCGATGCTCGACTCCGCCACGCCTGCCGCTCCGGGATTCATCGCCGCGAGCAGATCACGTGCGATGTCGAGCGGTTTCCGGCGGAGCGGCTTGGCGAGCGCCATGGCCGCATTCGTGGCCCAATCGCCGTGCGCTGTATCGCGTGGTCGCTCGAGCACGGGAACAAACGACTCGGGGGCGCCGAGCGATCGCGCCGCGCGTTCTACCTCGGTGCGGAGTCGCGCTTCGGAGTTCACTTATCTGAACTGCCGCTCGAACTCGACGGTGCGGACGGCGCCTTCTTCGAGCTATCAGCCTTGCCGGATTTCGACTTTGCAGGCGAGGCGGGAGACTCGCCGCCCTTCGCGCCTGAGTCTGGCTTGGCAGATCCGCCGCCGTCTCCGGAACCAGATCCAGAGCCAGAACCAGTGCCGGCTCCATCACCCTTCGGCGCTGAGGCCGCATCCCCACCGGTCTTCTCGGCGGTGCTCGACGTGCCTTCAGGGCGGGCGCGTTGATCCTTCTTGCCGTCTTTCCCGTAGTCGGTGATGTAGAAACCCGAGCCCTTGAACACGAGTCCACCGCCTGCGGAAATCCGACGTTCTGCTTCGAGCCCACACGTCGGACACGGCAGCGCTGAAGCTGCCTCACTCATGCGGAGCACGAAGTTCTCAAAATCATGCCCCGAAGGGCAGCGGTATTCGTACGTGGGCACGGCGCGGAGTCCTTCAGTAGGGAGGCAACGCTCACCGGTCGTGGTGACGGCGCGCCTGCGAAGTTTACCCCTGCGGCGACGGCGACGGCAGCCCGCGCTAAAAGATGAACGCAGCCAGGCCGATGCTGATCACGTCTGCGCTGAGCCGCGCGCCACTGTCGGCCTCGGCGATGAGTCCGACCGATCGCGTCGTACTCATGTAGTCCGCGTAGATCGACACTCCCATCTTGCTGGTGAGACGAAAGTCCCGGCCAATCCCGACGACCAGGCCAACGCTGTTGGCATGCATGTCGAGCGCGCCAACCTCCGGAAACGTGGCGTGAGCACGCACCAGTCCGAGCCCTGCCCCCGCCTTTATGAAGAAGTTCTCTTCGGCCTTCGGGTACCACTGGGCATTGAGCGTGACCCACGAGAGCGCCCAGCCACCAGTGCCGTTGGCGATGGGGAAACTCGCGTTGAACAGATTCGCTTCAAGTGCGATCGTCAGTTGCGGGGCAACGTTGGCGGCTCCACGGATCAGCAATACAGGGCCGCTCAACCTATCACCCTTGCACTTGGGCACGCATGACAGTCCGGCCGTGCCCGCACCCACACCAATGGAGGCGGTCATCCCGGCACGCTCGTTGTAGACACCCTGAGCGCCAGCCGACGTGGCCAGCCCGGCGGCGATCGCCGCGGCAACCGAGGCGTGAGCGATGCGGCGAATCATCTTCATGTCAAGGAAACTACTCCCCGCGCCTGCGCCGTGTCACGGCGCCCGATGGCGCCCGAAGGCTGCTTCAAGAACGTCGCTGATTTCGCCAACGGTGACCCGCGCTCGCACGCAGTCCACAATCGCCTCCATTACGCCACTCGCTGCGATGCCGGCGCGAGCAGCGCACGCCGAGAGCGCCGCCAGAGACTCGCGGGCGGCGTCGCCGTTCCGGCCTGAGCGTGCCGCCCGGACCCGAGCAGCCTGCTCCGATTCGAGAGCGCGATAGTCAGGCGTTGGAACAACGGGCGCCGGCGCCCCGTCGTCGAATCGATTGACTCCGACGATCACGCGGTCTCCCGATTCAACAGCCTGTTGATGCGCGTAGGCGCTGCGCGCGATCTCGTCCTGCAGGAACCCGGCGTCGATCGCCGCCACGCTTCCACCCCGCCCCTCCACCTCTGCCATGAGCGCCAGCGTCCGCCGCTCAACCTCGTCCGTCAGCGCCTCGACGAAATACGAGCCCGCGAGCGGGTCGGCTGTACCCGCAACTCCGCTTTCGTGAGCGACCACCTGTTGGGTACGCAGCGCAAGAGTTGCGGCCTCTTCGGTTGGAAGCGCCAGCGCCTCGTCGTAGCCATTCGTGTGCAACGACTGAGTTCCTCCCAGAACCGACGCGAGCGCCTGAACGGTGACACGAACGACATTGGTGAGCGGCTGCTGGGCCGTAAGGGTAACTCCACCCGTCTGCGTGTGAAAGCGGAGGCGACTGCTCGCAGCCGTGGCACCGAATCGGTCGCGCATCAGGCGAGCCCAGATGCGCCGCGCGGCGCGAAACTTCGCGACCTCCTCAAAGAGGTCGCTGTGACAGGCGAAAAAGAACGAGAGCCGTGGCGCGAACTGATCGACCGCCAGTCCACTTGCGAGCGCTGTCTCGACGTATGCCACGGCATTCGCAAACGTGAACGCGAGTTCCTGCACCGCGGTGGCACCAGCCTCGCGCATGTGGTAGCCCGAAATCGAAATCGGATTCCAGTTGGGCACCTGCGCCGCACAGAACCGGAATGTTTCCGCGACGAGCTGCAGCGACGGCGCAGCGGGATAGATGTAGGTCCCGCGGGCAACGTATTCCTTCAGGATGTCGTTCTGGATTGTGCCCGCCAGCTGGTCGCGCCGAATCCCCCGTTCTTCTCCCACCACGACGTACATCGCCAGCAGCGTAGCTGCCGTGGCGTTGATCGTCATGGACGTCGAAACCTTGTCGAGCGGAATATCGGCGAGGAGAGTGTGCAGGTCGTCCACTGTATCGATGGCTACTCCAACTCGGCCGACCTCGCCGAGCGCGCGCGGAGAATCGGAGTCGATGCCCATCTGAGTCGGGAGATCGAACGCCACCGACAATCCCGTCTGCCCGGCGTCCAGCAGGTGCCGGAAACGTCGGTTCGTCTCGGCAGCCGTTCCGAATCCTGCATACTGACGCATCGTCCAGAGGCGACCACGGTACATCGTGGGCTGAATTCCACGCGTAAACGGAAATTCGCCCGGATCGCCAACGTCTCGGTCGTAGTCCACCTCCGCATCGCCGGGACGGTACACCAGCGCAATCGGGATGCCGCTCGGCGAAACGCGCTCGTCGCTCATAGAGGGAAAGCTAGCGCCGCCGCGTCGCGGCTCGCTTGCAACGCCTACTGTGCGGCGAGCATTTCGCTCGCCATGTCCACGTCGGCCTTGCTGCCGACATAGATCGGCGTTCGCTCGTGCAGCCTGGTGGGTACGATGTCGAGAATGCGTCGCGTCCCGTCCGTAGCAGCACCGCCAGCCTGCTCGCAGATGAACGCGAGCGGATTGCACTCGTAGAGGAGGCGCAGCTTGCCCGACGGAGCCTTGGCATTAGCCGGGTACGCGAAGACGCCGCCGCCGAGCAGGTTCCGGTGAAAGTCCGCCACCATGGAACCGACGTACCGCACGTTCATTGCGTCGCGCTTTCCGTCGAGGCCGCGATACCGACGCACCAAGTCGCGCACCGGCGCATCCCAGTGCTGTTCGTACGATTCGTTCACGGAGAGGTAGCGGCCGTGCTCCGGGATTCTGATGTCGGGATGCGAGAGCAAGAACTCGCCGAGCAGCGGATCGAGCGTAAAACCGTGCACTCCCGACCCGGTGGAGTAAACCAGCATGGTGCTGGATCCATAAATCACGTACCCAGCCGCGACCTGATCACGCCCGGGCTGCAGCGCGTCTTCGAGTGTGGCGCGATCACCGGCCGTCTTCTGTGGAAGTATCGAGAAGATCGTTCCCACCGGGACGTTCACGTCGATGTTCGAGGATCCGTCGAGCGGGTCGAAAAGCAGGAAGTACCTCCCGGTTCGAAACTCCGGCGGAATCGGGATCAGCTCATCGACCTCTTCCGACGCCATTCCGCACAGGCGCCCGCCGTGGTCCAGCGCCTTGACGATGGTCTCGTTCGCGATGAGGTCGAGCTTCTGCTGAACCTCGCCCTGAACGTTCTCCTCTCCAGCCGAGCCGAGCACGTCGGCGAGCCCGGCCGACCGCACCTTGTTGGCGATCATCTTGGCTGCGAGCGCGAGGTCGTACAGGATTCCTGAGAGCGCACCCGACGCGCCTGGATGCAGCTCCTCCTGTTCAATGATGAACCTCTCGATCGTGACGACCGAGGTGGCGGTATTGCGGACGACGCGGCTTGGGCGATCAGGCATGGGAGTCGCAGGGTAAGGTCGGGTCCGTACGGGAAAAATGGAAGAGCGTGCGACGTCGCCTCCTCTAGCGCTCAACCCGCTTCACCGTCGCACCCGCTTCGCACCGGCTGCGCCGCTAACCTCGTAGCGGGTTCCCGCGACGTCGGTGCGCACGACAATCGACCCGAGTAGATCGGTACGCGCGACCGCCACTCCACGTGCTTCGAGTGTGTCGAGCACCGCGGGCGCGGGATGGCGATAGCGGTTTCGAGCTCCGACCGAGACCAGTGCCAACTCCGGCCGCACGGCGTCGAGCAATGCGCTCCTCGTGCTCGTGGCGCTTCCATGATGCGCCACCTTCAGGATGTTCGCGCGCAACGACGTGCCGGAGTGGGCGAGCAGCCACGCTTCTTCGGCGGCTTCGGCATCGCCGGTCATCAGCAGGCGGACCTCGCCAAAGCGAACGAGCATCATCGCGCTCGCAAGATTGGGATCAGTCAGCGAACTCGTCCACGAGGAATCCGGCGCGAGAAAAGTGATGACCACCCCGTCGATGTTTGCCGAATCGCCGGGATGAATGCGGCGCCACGGAATCCCCCGCTCGCGGGCGGCCACGAGCGCAGCGCGATAAGCGGGGCTCGTGCCGGCGAACGCCGCGTCGCGCAGATCGGCTGGCCGCAGGAGTGATATCAGAGAGGCGGCTCCACCTACGTGATCGTCGTGCGGATGCGTCATCACGAACATCGCAACGCTTCCGCCGTAGCGACGCAGATACGGAACGACGATTCTCCTCCCTGCATCGCCCACGGCCCAGCCACCACCGGCGTCGACGACAATCCAGCGTCCGAGCGGGGAGCGAATGGCGATGGCGTCGCCCTGGCCCACATCGATCATGTGCACTTCCATCCCGCGAGCCGGCCCCGGCACGAGCGGTGCCCACGCGATGAGCGCCATCGCGACACCGGCGCCGACGAGCCACCGAGCCCGCCGACGCCGCGCCGCTGCGGCAGCAACCACACAGACGGCCGTGACGCCTCCAAGTATCGCACCAAACAGCGACGGTGCCGACACGATGGAACCTCCCGGGACAGCGGCGGCTGTAGCCGCAATTGCGTCGAGTGCGCGAACGAGAACGCGCGCTCCGTCGGCGGCGAGCCGTGCCGGCGCACCGAACGGCGCCAGCATCAAAGAGAGAAAGAGCGCGGGTTGCATCACGGCGACGACTGGCGCAGCGACGATGTTCGAGAAAGGGGCTATCAGGCTCACGCGCGCGAAGTGCCAGGCCACGAGCGGCGCCGAGGCGAACGATGCGACCGTGGCGACGGCGAGATCGGTTGCCAGCTTGCGCTTCAGCCCCCGGAGCCGCGGAGCCAGTGTGCGCCGCGCCCAGATTCCGGCGGCCGTGATTGACGCGAACCCCGTGACGCTGAGCTGGTAGCCGAGTTCGAGAACCGTGCGGGGATCGAAGAGCAACGGCACGAGCGCTCCAACGGCAAGCGTTGCCCACGGCGACACAGGGCGCTGCAACGCACGACCCGCCGTTGCCGCCGCGAGCATCGCACCGCTGCGGAGCGCGGGCGGAGGTGCCCCAATCGCCGCCACGTAGAGAGCCGTGATGGCGACCGCCAGCCAACGCGCCACGACAGGTGGAAGTCTCACGATCTGCAGGGCAAGGAGAACTGCACCCGAGATGATCGCGACGTGCA
Organism: Gemmatimonadota bacterium; assembly: GCA_027622655.1. Classification (GTDB taxonomy): domain Bacteria; phylum Gemmatimonadota; class Gemmatimonadetes; order Gemmatimonadales; family Gemmatimonadaceae; genus Fen-1231. The sequence goes on from JAQBYI010000020.1 coordinate 29,751, forward strand.
GGCCGGATATGGAGAGAATGTGGACGAGGCCCGCGCGTGCATAGCGGTCCCGAACCTCCGGTGCGAGCTGCTTCGTGTCTGCGATCAGGAGTGCACGCACCGTCGGCGCGTCGGTACCAAAGAGCGTGTCGATGGACGCGCCCGCCCGCTCACGCCACCGAGCCAGTGGCGACGTAGCGTGTTCGGCCGCGGGAATCCGACGACGACTGAACGCCGTACTACTCGCGCCCCTCGAGTACGCCGCGGAGTCATCGCGGGCGCGCCGCTCTTTTGCGTCGGAATCGGCCGCCACGATGGCACCAGTGGCGACGAGCAGACCGCACGCCGTCAGCGTTGATCGCCGCCCCACCGCCGTTGCGAGCAGCGCCAACAGAGCGCCGGCCCCCACCGCGGGCAACGTCAGGCCGCCGAAGCCGGCAAACAGCCCCACGATGTAGGCGGTAACTCCGATGGCAATGAGCGGCACGCTCAGCTCCTCTGCGAATGCACGAACCGTCGGGAATGCGCGACGAACATGCACGTCCGCATCATTGCCGCTACCATCGTTTCGCTGCGGCGTTGTAGTATTGCCGGAGAGCGACCGGACATACCGGCGCCTGACGAAACCGTGTACCCGGAGGCCTGGCGCCGTGCTCGTTGCAGTCGAGGCCACGCGGTTTGTAAGGGACGGACGCGGGATTGGCCGCTACGTGCGTGCGCTGCTTCCGCAGCTCACTGCCGTTCGCGCTGATGTTTCCGTCACGCTTCACGTACGCGGCGATGCCCACGTCGCAGCCGCTCGCGATTGGCTTGCGAGTGCCGGGCTTTCAACCGAGCGCTATTCCGTGCTTCCGATCGAAGCACTGCGCAACTCGAACGCCGACGTCTTCTGGTATCCGTGGAACTACCCGGAGCCGCTCCCCCGCCGCGGAACTGTCGTCGTAACGATTCACGACGTGGCGCCGCTCGCAATGCCGGACCCCCGTTGGTCGGCGATTTTCCGCAACCTGCTCTGGCGGCGTCGCTACGCGCGCGCCGCTTCGCACGCCAGCATTGTGCTCGCGGACTCCGAGTTCACGGCGAGCGAAGTCCGTCGCCTGTTGGCTGTGCCCGGCGATCGGATTCGCATCGCACTCCTTGGCGCAGACGATATCGTGAACGGCGACCGGACCGGTGACGAGAAGTCACTCGACCGCCTCGGAATCGAAAAGCCGTACGTGCTGACCGTCGGATCGGCCGACCGTCGCAAGGACCTGGCCACGGCGGTCCGGGCGGTGGAGCGACTGGTCGAGGCCGGGCAACGCATTACGCTCGTGCAGGCGGGCAATCGCTGGCGCCGGGGTGGCGCGGGCGCAGAAGCCGCTTGGCTCAAGCCCGTCGGCTTCGTCGGGCCCGCGGAACTCGCTGCGCTCTACCGGAACGCCGCTGCGCTAATCGTGCCAAGCCTCTACGAGGGATTCGGACTTCCCGTGCTTGAGGCGATGACATTCGGCACACCTGTGGTATGCGCCCGCAGTGCGTCGTTACCGGAAGTGGGCGGCGATGCGGCCGCGTATTTCGCAGCGGGCAACGACCGTGAACTCGCCGACGTTGTTTCGAAGTTGCTCGCCGACCCCGGAGCCGCCGCTGACATGCGCGAACGAGGATTGCAGCGAGCCAAGAAGTTCACTTGGAACCAAACTGCAACGCACACGCTCGAAGCGTTCGACGCTGCTATCGCGTCAGCAGCGGGCCGCTAGCGCAGCCTCGCGTTTGGTCGGGACGGTCAGCCAGCGACGGGTAGTGCTGCGCGCTGTGCTACCGGAGTGCCCGTGAACGTAAAGCCCGTCGTACCCGTCAACTCGACGAACAAATAGTCGCCGATGCTGGCCGACTCCGCCGGCACCATGACCGTTCGAAAGTCACGGGATCGTGCCTGCAGGTCGCCGCCGCGTCGTGCCACCTTTTCCACCAGGACTTCGCGGCGTTCTCCGAGTCGCTGGAAGTTTCGTGAGCGGGCGATGGACCGTACGACCGTCACCAGTTCGGTGTAGCGCCGATCTACGTCCTCACTTGCCACGGTCAGCTCCGGCGGCATGCGCGTAGCCGGCGTCCCTTCGCGCGGTGAAAACTTGAAGGTGAACGCGTCGTCGAACCCAACCTCGCGCGCAAGCGAGAGGGTTTCCTCGGCGTCCGCATCGGTCTCGCCGGGAAAGCCAACGATGATGTCGGTCGTCACGCTCAATCCGGGAATCGCGGCCCGCATTCGTTCGACGCACTCGAGGTACTCGGCGCGGCCGTAGCGCCGAAGCATTCGCTTGAGCATCGCGTCGGACCCGGACTGCACAGGGAGATGTACATGCTCGCAGACTTCAGGCACTTCGGCCATTGCGGCAATAACAGAATCTGTGAAGTCGTTGGGATGCGGGCTCGTGAAGCGCACACGCTTGATCCCATCCACCGCACCAACGGCGCGGAGCAGTTCACCAAAATCGCGGGTGCCGTCGTTCCACGAGTTAACCGTCTGGCCGAGCAGAACAACTTCGGTCAGCCCCTGCTCCACAACTTCGCGGGTTTCGCGCACGACGTCGTCGAGCGCACGGCTCCGCTCGGCGCCTCGTGTGTACGGCACAATGCAGTACGTGCAGCGATAGTCGCAGCCGCGCTGCACCGGTATCCACGCCTTCACGCCCTCGAATCGGCGGGCCTGGAAGTCGTCGTAGTGTTCCTCGAGGTCGAAGTCGGTTGCCGTTGTTCGCTCGCCACGCCGGGCACCTTCGATGAGTTCCGGGAGCGACCGGTACGCGTCGGGGCCCACCACCAACGAGACGCGCGATTCGGCGTCCATGAGGCGCGGGCCGAGTCGCTGCGCCATGCAACCGGTGACACCGAGTACCGTGTTGGGGCCCATATGGCCCTTGAGCTCACCAAGGCGGCCCAGCACTCGCTGCTCGGCGTTATCGCGGACGGCACACGTGTTCACCAGAATGACGTCCGCGCCCGCCGGGTCCTCGGTGTGCGAGTAACCGGCGGCCGCAAGCTTTCCGAGCATAAGCTCGGAATCCGCCACGTTCATTTGGCAGCCGTACGTTTCGAGATAGACGGTGGGCACGACTGAAACTAGGTGAGGAGCGTGGGTGAAGGGCTCCTGACGTCCATCCTACGCATCACTCACGCTCCTCACCGTAAACTCTCCCGTTCGGGCCGAGATGCGGACCGGCTCCTTCGGCTCCAGCGGAAGCTGAACGAAGAAGGTGCTTCCCTCCCCCTCCGTGCTCGTCACCCAGATGCGCCCGCCGTGCGACTCAACGGCGAGCCGGCAGAAGGTCAGACCGAGCCCCGAACTCCGCACGCGCGGTGCATGCTGGGCGTGCACCTGTTCGAACTTTCGAAAAATGATTTCCTGATAGTCCTCGGGGATTCCTGGGCCATCGTCGGCGACAGTGAACAGGATGCCCGTGGGGTCGCGGCGCGCAGCGAGACGGAGCGTCACTGGGCCAGGCGAATGATTGACGGCGTTCTGCACGAGATTGGACAGCACACGTTTGATGAGCGCTTTGTCGGCGACTATTACGGGTGCGTCGTCGGCGACATCGACCGATGCGGAGGCACTTTCCTGCTGAAAGCGCAGCTGCCAGTCGAAGACAATCTCGGCGAGAAGCGCGGCCGGCGCGATCTGTTCCGGTACGAGCGGGAGCGTGCGTTCTTCGATACGCGAGACCTCGAGAAGATCCTCGATCAGTCCTAGCAGATCCTCCGCCTTTCCTTCCGAATCGGAAAGAGCCCGGGCCTGCTGTTCCGTGAAGTCGCCGAAATCGCCGTCGCGCATCATTTCGAGCGTCGCCAGAATGGAAGTCAGCGGCGCCTTGAGATCATGGACGATCATTTTCATAAGGTCGTCGCGCACCTTCTGCAGTTCGCGCAGGCGCTTCAGGCTCTCTTCGAGCGCGTCGGTGGCGCCTTTCAGCTTGAGCAGCGACTGCACGCGCGCATTGAGTACCAGGCGGTGGTACGGCTTGTTCAGGAAGTCGTCGCTCCCCGCCTCGATTGCCTTCACACGGTCGGACGTTTCGCTCAAGGCAGTCACGAATACCACTGGGATTCGCGCCGTGCGCGGATCACGCTTAATGCGGCGGCAGACTTCGAAGCCGGCGTCGCGATCGGAAACCCCGAGGTCGCCAGCGGGCATCGAGATGTCGAGAATGGCGAGGTCCGGCCTGTGTTCGACCGAAGCAGCGATCGCAGCTTCCGCGTCGCGGGCAACGATAACCCGATACCCCAGCGCCTCTAGCTGGTCCGTGAGCAGTTCGAGATTCGCCTCTGCGTCGTCGGCAATCAGCACGAGCGGCGCGCCCGAACGCTCGGAGGCGGCGGAAGCGGTTACCGCGGCCACGATCAGGGGCGGATGCCGACCCCGATACTCATCAGCCACGCCTTTTCGGTGATCGTCGCGGCAGTGCGAGTCGCCCGCGACACGCCGAGGTCGAGCATTGCCCTCGATCCACCGACGGGAATCCCCAGGCCACCGGCGAACGATCCTTCTCGGACGGCCGTCGTTCCGTACGTGAACGGAAGTCCGCGTACCCGGTATCCCGTCCGAATCACCATAGGCGTCGCCCCCAGGCTCGGTCCGAGAACTTCCATTCCAACGGAAACGTCGGTGGCGTCCTTGAGTCCGAGCGCCGACGAGCCCAGGCCGCGGAAGTCGGTCCATCGCTCCTTGCCCACGCGAACCGTAAACACGGTGCCGGCAAGACCGTCGTACGACGCTGTAAGCCCAGCGCGCAGCGGAATCGTGCCCGAGCCGACGAGCGTTGTGTCGCCGAGGCGCATCCGAATCGCTCCACCCAGCCGAACGTCACCGCCGAGGGCGATATGATGTCCGGTGAGCCAGACTGCACCAAACGACATCGCCGTGCCGGTGAAGCTGTACCTGTTGTCGAGCTGGAAGCCGCCCGCCTTGGACGAATCGGCGAAGATCCGGCCAAGCGTCACGCGGTTTTCACCTGGAAACAAGTGAACCGCCGCGCCCACGTGGAACTGTTCACTAAACGTCCAAGCCATCGCGGCGCGCACGTCGGCGATGCCGCCCACGCTCGAGGTGAACACCGTGGACGGGATTCGCTCGGTCCCTACCGACTGCGTATCGGCGTACGAGTTACTCCACGTCCGATCCATGAACGACGAGAACGAGAGCGCAAACGTCGCGCGCTCCTGTTGCCCGGAAACCATGAAAAGCGGGAATCGCGTGGTCGTTGTGTTCACCGCCGGTCCTCCGGCCTGCACGCTGCGAAACTCAGGTTCGAACTGGAAATACCCCTGCAGCCGCGTCCCGAGCACGATGGCTGCAGGATTCATCGGCGACTGCGGATCAAGGCCGGCCAGAGACCCGCCGGAGCCTACTCCGCGTGTGCTCGTTCCGCCGACAGGATAGCCGAATCCCAAAAGGCTGAGAGCGCCTTGGGCGCGCGCCGTTCCCGCGGTGCCCGCTATCACCGCAAGCACGCACATCAGTGTGAGGCTGCTACGTCGCATCTGCTGAATCACGGTACACCGAATCCGGAGTTCCGCGTGTACGTGATGCGCATCGCAGGGCGCAGGCCAGCGCCCGCGGACGAGGACCAAAACGCGGCGAGGCGCGGAAGCGTTCCCTCTTCGCTCACAGTGAGCACGAGCGCGCGGGGTGGCACGCCAGGGATGCCGGCCTGACTACCCCAGGCGCGTACGAGTGAGAACATCTCAAGCTCGCGAACCCCCGATTCACCTGGAACCACGCTCAGCGAGTCCGAAATCACCACCCCGGGGCCGGCAATGAGGGTGGAGGCACGACGGAGATCTGTGATCTCAAACGATGCCAATCCAACGCGCGGGTGCACCACAACGGTGTCCAGCGGCCCGCCAAACGGGTATGCAACCTGCGTCAGGCGAAGCGTGGCACGAACAATCGTCGAGGAGTCGGAGAGCCAGCGAGGAATGTCGAATCGGAGATACGCCCGTCGGCCAGGTACGCCGCCCAAGAGCATGGTATTGGCGATGGTCGGCAGGTTGTTCTTGGTCACCACCGAATAATCCAAGAGGTCAAGCCGGATGTCTTCGCGGCCGACTGGCCCCGCCGACGCCAGCGGTATCTCAAGCAGAGGCGTGCCGGAATCCGGCCTGGGGCGGTATCGCAACTCAGCCGGCAAGCCGCCTTCCACCGCGCCAATCCGAAACGCGACCGGACCCGGTCCGCTCACGCGGACGCCGACCCGCAGCCGCTGCCAACCAGTGGAACTGTCGGCCAGCGCGGCCAGCATGGCCGAGTCCGAGACCGGCACAAAGACGGAATCGACGATTTTTGCCTTCGCGAACGTGGCGCCACCAATCAGAAACTGCGGAGCGAAGCGCGCCACCAACGGAGAGTCGGCCGAGTCGGCGGCCGTAGTGTCGTTCACGTCGTACAAGTCGATCCGCACGCTGTCGGGAACCTGCGAGCCCGTAAGGTCGACCCACAGGCGCACGAAGACGGAATCCACGTACGTGATCGCGTAGGCCGTATCGTCCGGCGGGACGTAATGCGTGATGAGCGTGTCAAACCGGAGGATCGCCACAGTCTCGAGATCGTTGCCGGACGAAACCAGCGCCAGGTACGGCTCAATGCCGCGCCCGGGGAATCCGGCGTATGTGCTGTCGTACGCAAGTATCGGATCGATTATCGTATCGCGGATTTCGAGCTGCTGACCCGGACACAACGGCGCGGCGATAGCGCAGTTGTCTCCACCGTCGATCGATTCAGTGCAAGCGCCAGCAAGCGCCGCGGCCACGAGCGCCACGCCCACAAACACGGCGCGACGCGAACCTCGCACCGGACCAACACGGGATGTGTGGGTCATGCGTGCTTCAGCGACTGGCCGGTAAACGGCGACGGAAGCAGTTCCGTGAGCGACCAGGCGGCCGACGTCCCGAGGGCGCCGAAACTGGTGACCGCGAGCGACGGAGCGAATTCAACGAGCGCCTGACGGCAGATGCCGCACGGTGGCGTCGGTGTGTCGGCTTCGGTGACCACTACGAGTTCGGTGAACTCCTGTTGGCCGGCGAGTATCGCCGCGCCCAGTGCGTTGCGTTCAGCGCACGAGCCGGCGGGAAACGAAGCGTTTTCGACGTTGCATCCGGCGAACACGCTTCCATCGGCAGCCAGCAATGCAGCGCCAACACGAAAGTTCGAGTACGGCGCGAACGCCTTCTTCATGGCCAGCTCAGCGGCAGATCGAAGGGCGGCGGTATCAGGACGCGTCGTCATCGGCCCATCACTAGCGGAAGGAACGAACGTCCGGCACCACGAAACTCGAGGCCGAGCCATTCGGAGACAGTCGCGCCGAGATCGGCGAATGAATTGCGTCGGCCAATGGCCACGGGGCAGACGCGCGGACCGAACACGAGAACAGGTACCGTCTCGCGTGCATGGTCCGTCGAAGGCGTTGTTGGATCGTTGCCGTGATCGGCAGTAATGAACAGCAGGTCGTCCTCTCTCAGGGCGGCGGTGAGCGCCGGCAAAGCGGCGTCGAAGTCGCGCAACGCCTTATAGAACCCCGGAGCGTCGTTCCGGTGCCCGTACAGTTGGTCGAAATCTACAAGGTTGCCAAACAGGAACCCACTTCCCCCGTGCAGCCAGCCCAAGATGCGCTCCAGCCCTTGGGTGTTGCCCGTGGTATGCCCTCCCTCAATACCCCGCCGCGCGAAGAGGTCGTCCACCTTTCCTACCCCGGTACGCTCGATGCCGGCGGCCGCGATTGCATCGATCAGCGTCTCCCCGGGCGGAACCACGGAAAAGTCTCTGCGGTTGCCGGTCCGCTTGAATGCCCCAGGCGCTCCGGCAAACGGGCGCGCGATCACCCTCGACACGTTATGCGGCGGCACGAGCATCTCCCGCGCCGTCTGGCAGGCGGCGTAGAGCTCTTCGAGCGGCACGTGCTCCTCGTGGGCCGCAACCTGAAATACCGAGTCCGCGGACGTGTAGACGATCCACGAACCGGTCGCCACGTGCTCGGCGCCAAAGCGTTCAATCAGGTCGGTCCCGCTGCCGGCAACGTTGGCGATCACACCCCGCCCAGTCTTGGCGGAAAATTCGCGAATGACGTCGGCCGGGAAACCCTGGGGAAACGTGGGGAACGGCTCTCGCACGCAGACGCCCGCAAGTTCCCAGTGACCCGTCGTGCTGTCCTTTCCCGCCGACTTCGGCTCCAGAACTCCGTATGCAGCCGTTGGCGCCGGCGCGCGCCGCATTCCTTCGAGTTCGGCGATGAGACCGAGTCCCGCGCGTTCGAGGTGCGGCAAATCGACCCCGCCAACGGCGCGTGCGAGGTTGCCCAACGTGTGGCTGCCGGCGTCGCCGTATTCCGCGGCGTCGGGCGCGGCTCCGATGCCGACCCCGTCCAGCACGACGATCGCAGCGCGTTTGGCCATCAGACGTAAACCCTCGCTGCACGGGCACGAAGGCCGGTAAGAACCTCGTACGGCGACAGACCACAGGCCGCGCCGACTTCGTCAACGGAAATCGCGCCGGGCCCATCGCCGCCTATCAGCGTTGCAATGTCGCCGACTTCGCACGGAATGCCGGTGACGTCAACCATCGTAAGGTCCATTGTCACGGTTCCGACGATCGGCGCGCGACTCGCTCCGACGCGCACCACTCCCTTGTTGCCCAGCGAACGTCGGTACCCATCGGCATACCCGACGGAGAGGGTGGCGAGCCGCGTAGGCCGCTGCGCCGTCCAGGTGGCGCCGTAACTGACCGTGTCGCCCGGCTTGAGGTCGCGCAGCTCCGCGACCTGCGCGTGAACGTGGACGACCTGCTCCGGGACCAGAGCTGCACCGCTCCCTACCCCGTACAGAAAGACGCCCGGTCGCACAAAGCTCCACGGCGAAGGCGACGTGCGAGCGATCGCACCGCTGTTTTCCGCATGAAGCAACTCGGGCTCGGCCGGCATCGCCGCGACCGCGTCACGGAACCGCTGCGTCTGTACATCCATCGACCCGTCGTCGTACTCCGAAGAATGGAAGTGCGTAAACGCTCCGGCGGGCGGACACGCCTTGAGTTCTTCGGCGAGCGCGCCGACTTCGTCGAAGCGAACTCCCGCACGACTCATTCCCGTGTCGATGCCGAGATGCCAGTCGCCGCCACCAGTCATCATCCACATGCGAATCGAGCGGGAGTCACCAAGCGCCGGAATCAGGCGCGCGGCGCGTACGGCGCCGAACGACTTCGCCGTTGCCTCGACAGGAGCGACCACGAGAATCGGGCGGTGGATGCGCGCGGCGCGCAGTTCCTCGCCCTCGGCGACGGTCGCAACACCATAGCCCCACGGATCGAGCGACTCCAGAGCGCCCACAACCGGGCCGACGCCGAGCCCATAGGCGTCGGCTTTGACCATCGGCATGATCGGAACGCGACTCTGCGCCGACACAGCACGCGCGTTTCGCACGAGCGCGTGCAGGTCGACTTCGATCCACGAACGGTGGCTGGCTTTGGCTGCGAACGAACTCAAGTAGCGGATTCCCTCTGGCGCTTGGCTGACCAAAACAGTGCGAGCTGCGCGAACCTGGGACGGGTGCGCGCCGTCAAATCTAGCTGCCCGGAATAGAGGCGGGGCTAAGTTTCGGCATGTCTTCCTCCAGCCCGAATCGAACCTCGCTCGACGATGCCCTCGCCATCATGCGCGACCTCCGCACGCGTGACGCGTGGGACAAGGCGCAGACGCACGAGTCGCTCCGCCCATACCTGAACGAGGAAGCGCACGAACTCGACGACGCGCTCCGCACGGGCGACGACGCTCAGATCCGAAGCGAACTCGGCGACGTGCTGCTACAGGTGCTCTTCCACGCGATCATCGCCGAGGAGCGCGGCGCATTCGACATCAGCGACGTAGCGGGTTCGCTGGTGCGGAAAATGACCGTGCGGCATCCGTGGTTGTACGGAGACGGCGCGTCGAAGGCGCAGTCGGCCGGCAACGCATCCGATGCCACAGCGCCGCTACCGGAGCGCGAGCCTTGGGAGCAGATGAAGTCGAAGTCCCGCGCGACGCTGGCCGAGGGGCTGCCGGTTGGACTGCCTTCCCTGCACCGAGCGCACAGGCTGCAGGAGCGCGCGGCCGGCGTTGGGTTCGACTGGCCGGATGTTCGCGGTCCCGCGGACAAGGTGCGCGAGGAGCTGGCCGAGGTGGAGGAGATCATTGCGGAGCACGGCACCGCGTTCGACACACACGGCGTGCCCAGCGCCGACCCGCGGCACGCGGCGCTGGAATCCGAACTCGGCGACCTGCTCTTCGCGGTGGTGAACCTCTGCCGAAAGACCGGCGTGCATCCCTCGCTCGCGCTGGACAAGGCGAACGCAAAGTTTCAGTCGCGGTTCGAGGCGATCGAAAAACTGGCGGCGGCGCGCGGGATCGATGTGCGCACGGCCGGCCTGGAAGCGCTCGACAAGCTGTGGGACGAGGTGAAGTCCGGCGAGGGCTGAGCTACTACTACTTCAGCGCGTTCGTCCAGTTGAACGTGACAGTCAGCGCGGTGACGGCGCTCACGGGTCCATAGCCCACGGCGAAGAGAAAGCGCTGCCCGTCCCCAGTCACGTCAAACTCGCTCCAACCTGGCAGCGGCACTGCCGGCCGCCGGAACAGGGCGGTCGGCGAGCGCCACGCTGAGCTTGGAGAGATCGGACACTCGCTAGGGCTTGAGCCTGTGCATCATCCGCGGAAACGCGATGCACTCGCGGATGTGCGGCGTGCCGCAAATCCAAGCCACCGTGCGCTCGATACCAAGCCCGAATCCCGAGTGGGGGAACGTGCCGTACTTCCGAAGCGCGAGGTACCAATCGTACGCCGCTTCGGGAAGCTTCTCCTCGCGCAGGCGGTGGAGAATCTTGTCGTGGTCGTCCTCGCGCTGCGAGCCGCCTATGATCTCGCCAAATCCCTCGGGCGCGAGGCAATCGTTGCACAGCACTGTGCGGGGATCGGCCGGGTTCTCCTTCATATAAAAGGCTTTGGCTTCTTTCGGGTAGTTCATGATGAAGATCGGCCGGTCGTAATCGGCGACGAGCAGCGACTCGTCCTCGGCGCCAAGGTCGTCGCCCCACTTTGTGTCGCTCCCCTTGGTGGCGAGCGTCGCGATGGCATCGTTGTAGTCGATGCGCGGGAACGGCGCCTTCACGTTCTCGAGCTTGGTTACGTCGCGCTCCAGTTCCTTGAACTCGGCGCCCTTCCTCTCCAGCACTCGCTGCACGACGTACACAAGCAGGTCCTCCTGCAGCTGCATGTTGTCGTTGGAGTCGGCGAACGCGACCTCGGGCTCCATCATCCAGAACTCGGTGAGGTGTCGGCGCGTCTTCGATTTCTCGGCCCGGAACGTCGGACCGAAAGTGTAGATCTTTCCGAACGCCGCCGCGGCGGCTTCGCCGTAGAGCTGGCCCGTCTGAGCGAGAAACGCGGTTCCTTCCTCGAAATACTCCGTCGCGAACAAGCCGCTCCGTTCGCCGATCGCCGCCGTCAGGATCGGCGTGTCGACGCGAAGGAAATCGCGCTCGTAGAAGAAGTCGTGAATTGACTGCTCGACTTCGCTGCGAATCCGCGCAATGGCCACCTGCCGCGGCGTGCGCAGCCAGAAGTGCCGGTTGTCGAGCAGATGATCGATGCCGTGCTCTTTCGGCTGGATGGGGTAGTCGATGGGACTGGCCCCGAACAGTTCGAGATTCGCGAGACCGAGTTCGTGTCCGCCGGGCTGGCGCGCATCGGCCTTCACTTCACCCGTGACGGCAATGCACGCCTCCTGAGTGAGCGTGCCGAACAGGTCCCACACCTCCGGCGTGACTTGGCTCTTCACCACTACCGACTGCAAAATCCCGGTGCCGTCGCGCATCACGATGAACGCGACCTTGCCGCTCGACCGCAGGTGGGTGACCCACCCGCGCACCGTTACCGATTGACCGACGTGCTGCGGAAGCTCCGCGATGCGTGCAAAGGCCATGGGTTAGCGCGTTCCCCGGTAGCTGATCTTGTAAATCGTGCCGGCGACGTCATCCGCCACGTACAGCGAGCCGTCGGCGCCCTGCGCCAAACCGGCAGGACGATGAATCCGTCCGTCTTTGCCCGGAGCACCATTGTCGAACGAGAACTCCGACGCGAAGTCCCGATGCGTCCCGGCGCGACCGGCGCTGAGCGGAAGGAACGCCACGCGATAGCCCATGTTCGGCAGCGGCGCGCGGTTCCACGAGCCGTGAAAGGCCACGAATGCACCGCCCCGGTACTCGGCCGGAAACTGGCTGCCAGTGTAGAACATCATATCGTTCGGGGCCCAATGCCCCGGGAACGCATACGCCGGATTCTTCTTGCCGACACAACGATCCGACTTCTTGCCGTCGCCGCCATACTCCGGCGCGGTGACGAGCTTTTTCTCGTCCACCGACCAGTAGCAGTAGGGCCAGCCGAAATCGTCGCCCCGCATGATGTGATTCACCTGCTCGCCGGGGTTCTCGGCGCCGTACGCGTTGTCGTGACCGTTCCAGAGGCCGGCGGGCGGCGGTTGCAGTCCGTCACGGCCGTGCATCGTGGCCCAGAGCGTTTGATCACGCGGGTCCACCGTTAGCGCAATGGCGTTACGAATCCCGGTCGCGAACCTCGTACCATCGGACGGCTTCTGACCGGTCTTGTTCGCGTCGAACGCCCATATCCCGGCCCGGGTTTCGAGCTCGACACACGGATCGACGCCCGGCGTTTCCGGCGCACGAGGGCCTGGTTCGCAGGAGTTTGTCTGGGAACCAACATTCATGTACAGGGTCGAACCCACGATCACGAAGTTGTAGGCGTTGTGGCCACCCGTCGCGAAGTCGGTCGCGATCGTGTCGGCCGCGCCGAGCGACGTGGCGCCGGTCTGGTAGCGATAACGAACGATCGAGCGACCCGAAGACGAGTAGAGGTAGCCGTTGGCCAGCGCGATGCCGGAACCGCTAGCCTGCGCCAGCTTCGTAACCGCGTCGGCCTTTCCGTTGCCGTCGGCATCGCGGAGGAGAAAGATCGATCCAGGCGAGCCAGACGCCCCGCCGCGTCCGCGGGTGGGGTTGCCCACGATGAGCACATCGCCGTTCGGCGCGACCACCATGTGGCGTGGCGCCTGAAGGCTGTCCGCGAACACAGTCGCGCAGAAACCGGCCGGTAGCGTGATACCGGCGTTGTCGGCGTCGCAAGGCACGGCGCGCTGCTGAGGAGCGGCAGCAACGAGTCCGGCGAGGACGAGGGCAGAGAGGGAAAGCTTCGCGACCATTCTTGAACTCCACACGGGATCGGGGAACGGCAATATCCGACAAATCTACTGCCAGAAACGAGTGTGCGGCTCACGGTTGTTTTTCTACCATACGCAGTTGTCGTCTACCCTACCCTGAACAACTCCATCGCCCGCGCGTACCGCCGCTTGAGCACGGCCTGGATTGGCGCGTTGACCTTGGACGAGAGATTTGGATCGCGCTCCAGGAGCCGGCGTGCCGCCTCACGACTCAACTCGTTGAGTTCCAGATCGCGGAACGGGTTGGCAATCCGGAACGTGGCCTCGCCGCTCTGCCGCTGCCCGAACAGGTCACCCATTCCGCGCATCCGAAGATCGGCCTCGGCAACCTCGAATCCGTCGCTGGTCTGCACGACGACTTGGAGCCGTTCTTCCGATTCGGGCGCCACATCGCCGAGCAGAATGCAGAAGCTCTCCTCGGCACCGCGGCCGACTCGTCCGCGCAACTGATGGAGCTGGCTGAGGCCGAATCGCTCAGGATGCTCGACGACCATAACGGTGGCGTTAGGCACATCGATCCCGACTTCGATCACCGTTGTGGAAACGAGAAGGTCAATCGCGCCGTCGCGGAAGCGGCGCATCACTTTGTCCTTGGTCGCGACATCGAGCCGCCCGTGGAGCAGCTCGAGCCGGCGGTGTGCGAAGCGACCCGTGCTCAGTTCCTCGAAACCTTTCGTGGCGGCCTTGAGCGCAACCTTGTCGCTCTCCTCGATGAGCGGAAAGACAAGAAACGTCTGCCTCCCCTTTTCAATCTGGCCTTCGATGAAGTCATACACTTTCGCGCGGGCCTTTTCCGGGCGCCGAACGGTGGTCACCGGCTGGCGGCCCGGCGGGAGCTCGTCGAGCACGCTTACGTCGAGGTCGCCGTACACGGTAAGCGCGAGCGAGCGCGGGATTGGCGTGGCGCTCATGAGCAGCATGTCGGGGCGCTCGCCCTTCTTTCCAAGCGCGAGTCGCTGTTCCACGCCGAACCGATGCTGTTCGTCCACGACCGCTAGCCCGAGGCGGCCAAACTCGATGCCCTGCTGCACGAGAGCGTGTGTGCCAATGGCGAGTACCGGTTCGACGCTCGCGAGGCGCGTGGCTGCGGCCCGGCGCGCCTTTGCACCGAGTGAACCGGTCACAATGAGCGGCGAGATGCCGAGCGGCGCGAGTAGACTAGCCATGGTATCCGCGTGCTGTTCTGCGAGCAGTTCGGTTGGCGCCATCACGGCGGCCTGAAACCCGTTCTCCATCGCCAGCAACGCCGCGAAAAGCGCCACGACGGTCTTGCCGCTCCCGACATCGCCTTGCAGCAGGCGATGCATGCGGTCGCCGCCGCACATGTCTTTCACGATTTCCCGAGTAGCCCGCACCTGCGCCGTAGTCAGCTCAAACGGAAGAACGGCCTTCAGTTTGGTGGTAAGGTCACGCCGGTTCGTGTACTGAATGCCGACGCGCGCGGTGCGGGAAAGCGCCCGCGCCCGAAGGTGCAGAATGTTCACGAAGAGCAACTCTTCGTAAGCGAGGCGTGCGCGCCCTCGTCGCGCATCGTCCAGCGTCGCCGGCCTGTGCACCATGCGCAGCGCTTCCGGCAGCGTGGGAACCATCGCTTCCGTCAACAGTCCTTCCGGTAGATACTCCTTGACCAGCGGCAGGTACGTATCGAGATGCCGGTCAATGAGGAACCGCATCTGCTTGAACGAGAACCCCTCCGTCGCCGGGTATACGGCGAGCACGCGGCCGGTGGCGTTCTCCTGCTCTTCCGCGCCGAGGTTGATGGTCTCGCGCGGCGCGAACTGCCGTCCGTGGAAGAAGCGAACCGCACCCGCCAACAGAAGGACGTCGCCGACCTTGATGGACCGGTCGAGGAACGGCTGCCCCGGCCACGCACACTCGATCATGCCGCTCTCGTCCTTGATCACTGCCTGGAAGACGCGAAGCCCGCGTCGCGTCGGGATGATTCCTTTCGAAATCACCCGACCTACTACGGTGGCGGCGTCGCCGATGCGAAGGCGGTTGACCGGTGAGATGGTGCTGGCGTCCTCATACCGGTGCGGCACGTGAAGCATGAGATCGCGCACCGTGAAGATCCCGAGCCTTCGGAGCACGTCCGCGCGCCCCGGCCCGACACCCTTGAGGTACATCGCGAGCATGTCCAGCGAGAGCCTCGGGGCGCCGCCCGACGCGCCGCGCGAACCGGCGCCCGGCGTCATTGGCCGAGCAGACCTTCGGCGAAGGCATCAGCGTCAAACGGCTCGAGGTCATCGACGCCTTCGCCCACTCCGACAAACTTGACCGGCGCATCAATTGCCTCGTGTACCGCAACCACAACGCCACCTTTGGCCGTTCCGTCCAGCTTGTTGAGCACGATGCCCGTTACCGGAACGGAGGCTGAAAAGACGCGGGCCTGCGCTACGGCGTTCTGGCCGATCGTCGCGTCGAGCACTAGAAGCGATTCGTGGGGAGCACCGGGGAGACGCTTGTCGATCACACGCACGACCTTTCGAAGTTCATCCATCAGTGCGTCGCTGGTGTGCAGTCGACCGGCGGTGTCGATGATCGCCACGTCCGACCCTCGCGCGACGGCAGAGTCGATTCCCGCCCACGCCACAGCCGCGGGATCGGCGCCGGCAGTCGCGCCAACGAACGCGGCGCCCGAGCGCTCGGCCCAGACCCTCAGTTGATCGATGGCCCCAGCACGAAACGTGTCGCCGGCTGCAACCAGCACCGACTTTCCTTCGCGGCCGAGGCGCGCCGCCAGCTTGCCGATGAACGTCGTCTTTCCTGCGCCGTTAACGCCGAGCACCAGGTACACCGACGGCCCCTCTGCCGCGACCGCGAGGGCGATTCCGCTCTTGCCGGAACGGAGCGCATCCGCGACGCCGGTCACGAGCGCCTGCTCAAAGTCGGCGATCGTCTTGATCGCACCCCGCTCGGCGCGCTGACGCACGTCGTCCACGAGGCGAGCCGTGACCGCGGTCCCGAAATCCGACGTGAGCAGCAGCTCTTCGAGTCGGTCTATCGATTGTGCGTCAACGCCGCCCTTCGCGAGGACTTTGACGTCGCTCAAGGCAAGGCGCTTGATGCGAGTCCAGAAACCGTGTTTCGTCATTCGGTGCCCACGGGCAACGCGCCGCCTGGCCGATGTGCGCCCGCCACGGCGGCTATCGCAACCCGATCTTGCGGCGGAGAATCCACTCGGCGCAAAGCGCTGCCAGGGCGAGCGCGTAGATCAACCACGAGTTACGCGCCAGAGGAGCGCGGCCCGCAGCCGTTGCCGTTCCGATCGCGCCGGCGCTCACTGTCGGGCGGCGCGGCACCCACTCTCCTGAGCCGTTCACGGCCAGGATGCCCTCTCGGTTGCCCGTGCGCGTTGTGTAGATACCAGCCGCCATCGGCGGCGTTTCGGTCACGGTGCTTACTCCCGGGAATCGCAGCGTGACCGAGTCGACACCCGTATCGCCCCGGCGTTGCACCACGACGACTGCCGTCGAATCAGCGAGCCCGCCGCGACGCCAGCGGACTGATTCTCCAACTCTGCTCCACGCTGCGACCGGGCGCGGACCGCGCAGGTCGACCGTTTCGCCGGCCAGCCAGTCAAAAATCGAGCCCCAGAACGACACGAACGTGTCCGCCGTTCGTCCACCACGAAAACGCCATCGCCAGAGCCCTGCGGCCGGAACTACTACGGTACGCTGCGGACTGCTAGTCCCGCTCACCACCCGGCGTTCGTCGAGCCGGCGGCCGCGCTTGGCCGTGAGCGCCGTCCACTCTGATGAGCGCGGCGCCTCGCCAACCTCGATTGGCGGGAGCGAATCCCACGGGAGCGTGCTGAACGTAGACATCAGGGGCGACGGCGGCGCCGACACCGGGTAGTACTCATCCCCGCGGGCCACAGGTGGCACGATGAGCGCGAGCGCGCCGCGCACGAACGTTCGGGGTGCCGCGAACACCGCAGTGTCACCGTGGATGACCACGATGGACGCATCGCCCATCGCTCGACGTATCTCATCTTCGCTCACTGGCGCGAGCAAACCGTCCACGCGCCACTGACCGGGCGCAACGCGGAAATACCCGCGCGTTGGCACAGCAAGCGTTCCCCGGAGGACATCGAGCGCGTACCGCGCGTCGAAGTCCGGTGCCGTCGAGACAAATACCGCCGAAGCGCCGGCCGCCACATCGAGCGAAGCGTACAGCGTGTCATTGCGTGCGAGGGCATCATCAGCAGCCGTGACCACAACGCGAACGAGGCGCTGCCCTGCCGTTGGGCCCACGGCAACGCGCCAGCGTACTTCGCGCTCCGAGAAGGCAGCCATCGAGTCGAGCACCGTGGCGGCGACGCGTGTGCCGTCCATCGCCAGCGCGACCGTACCCGAACGCGCGCCGCCGCTACCCGACGATATGACGGCGGTTACATCCACGGAATCGCCCGTTACGGCAGCAGGTGGCACAGTGACCGACGAAACCGCGGCGTCGACGCGGTTTCCGCCGTCAACGATCAAGATTGAAGATCCACTCGGAAGTTCCTCGAGCCGTTCCGGATCGCTCAACCGGCCATCGGTGACGAGAACAACCGCCCGGCCCGCGCCCAATGCGCGCTCTACGAGCGGTCCGACGATTGACGCGGCGTCTGACGGTTGCGCCTGCGGTCGGCCCGCCCGAACGCTATCTCCGACGAGCAGCGTAGTGTCGCCGCCAATCGAGTCAACCGCCTGGAGCGCCCGACGCCAGAGCGAGGTGTCGCCTGCGACGAGCCAGCTCTCTGAGGCGTCCAACGCCACGTACGGACTGGGAGCCCGGCTCAAGCCAACTGGAGCATTGAGGACAAGAGCGGCCACGAGAGCCGCTGCCACGCCCCTCAGCGCGATCGGTATGCGCGCATGCAGCGCGCCGCCAAATCGATACTGAACGAACGCGAACGCGGCGCCTACTACGACGGCAATGAGCCAGGAGAGCATGGGGGAAAGTTACGCGGCGGCAACCCAGGGAACACCGCCCGGGCTGCCGCCGCAATCAATCAGTCGAATGTCGAACGACAGAGCCCACCGGCTCAGTCCATCTGGCGCCGGATAAACGTGGGGATCTCAAGGTCATCGAGATCCGGCTGGGGGCGGCGCTCAGGCTGCGGTGCCGCACGGCGGAGGGCCGGCGCTGCGCTACCCTGGCCTCCGGTGAACGCACTGCCGATTACCGGCCGCGAACGGGCGCCGTCGATCGGAATGACCCGCGTTCCGCCTGCCATGCTGGAGCGGGTCGACTGGCCCTGCGACGAGAACGAACCCGGTCGGGACGCCTGTTGCGCGCGTCCGAACCCGGTCGCAACCACCGTGACGCGAATCTCGCCCTTCATCGAGGGCTCCTGAACAGCACCAAAGATGATCTCGGCGTCGTCGCCTGCAGCGTCGTGAATTACATCAGCGATCGCCGTGACCTCTCCAAGCGTGAGGTCCGGACCGCCAGTGACGTTGAGCAGCACACCGGTCGCGCCGGAGATCTGAACGTTGTCGAGCAGCGGGCTCGAGATTGCCTCGCGGGCAGCGGCCATCGCACGATCATCGCCGCGACCGATACCCGTGCCCATCAGAGCAGCACCGCCGTCCTTCATCACTGTGCGCACATCGGCGTAGTCGACGTTGATCATGCCGACACCGGAAATGATGTTCGAAATACCGCTCGTGGCGTGCAGAAGGACCTCGTCGGCCTTCTTGAGCGCGTCCTGGAACGGAATGTTCTTGCCGACCACCGCGAGGAGCCGCTCGTTGGGCACGACAATCATCGTGTCCACGTACTTGCTCATCTCGATGATCCCTTCCTCGGCCTGCCGGATTCGCTTGCGTCCTTCGAACAGGAACGGTTTCGTGACGATACCAACCGTCAGCGCACCGGCTTCCCGGGCAAGTTCGCAGATGATCGGCGCGGCGCCGGTACCGGTGCCGCCGCCCATGCCGCAGGTGACGAACACCAGGTCTGCACCGGATAGCACCTTGCTCACTTCATCGCGATTCTCATCGATCGCCTGGCGCCCGATTTCCGGGCGGGCGCCGGCGCCGAGGCCGCGAGTGAGCTTCTTGCCGATCTGGATCTTTACATCGGACTTCGAACTGAGGAGCGCCTGTGCGTCGGTATTGACCGAGATGAATTCCACGCCGCTGAGGCATTCGTCGATCATGCGGTTCACGGCGTTTCCGCCGCCGCCACCGACGCCAACGACCTTCATGCGGGCGCTTTGCGTCGGGGTGTCCTCGAACTCGAAGATGCTCATTGGCCCGATGTTGATGTGGTGGAGGTCGAGAAATGATAGCTCAGCGGGTACGACTGCAACAGCGAGTTGACGGCCGACGGTACACGGCTAACGGTTGACGGTCGTTCCGCTACAGTGTAGTGACGAGCGAAGGGGAGAAAACGCAAAGGCGCCCACTGCAGGAGGTTTTCCACAGTAGACGCGCCTCGAAAGACTTGTGAGATCGGACCACCGACAGCCGTTAGCTGTCAACCGTACGCCGTCCACACGCCCTTGTTATTAGAAGAAGTCCTGAAGCCAAGTCTTCACCCGCTGCGCGATCTTGTCCATCGACTGGCCTGAGCCGGGCGTGGAAAACCGCCTCCCCTTCGATGTGGCGCCTCCGAGCGCCACCCGGTGGGCCCCGTACTGAACGAGCCCCACCACGGTCGAGAACCGCGGCTGCGCAACGTTGTCGGCAAGCCCACCGAGGAACTCGCCGGGGAGCCCAACGCGGGCGCCAGTGCCGAAGACATCGCTTGCAAGCTCGGCAGTGCCCGGCTGAGCCGCCGCTCCACCAGTTACGACGACGCCGGCGGCCAACTTCTTGATGTAGCCGGCCTGCTGCACTTCCCGCACGATCATTTCGAAAATCTCGGACGTCCGCTGATGCATGATGTGAGCGAGCAGTTCTCGCGGGATCTGCCGGTCACCCTGCGCGACCGTGCTCGGCAGCTGGATGACGTCCGTACGATCGACGCTCGGTTCGTACACGCAGCCGAACTCTTCCTTGAGGCGTTCGGCGTCGGCCTGGGTCACTCCGAGTCCGTGCACGACGTCGCTGGTAACGTTGAGGCCACCAAGGCCGACAGTGCCGAGATACCGGATCTTCCCTTCGTGAAAGACGGCCACGTCGGTCGTGCCTGCGCCCATCTCCACAAGGCAGACACCGAGCTCCTTCTCGTCATCGGTGAGCACGGCGAGCGCAGACGCCAACGGCTCGAGCACGAGCTCGCCAATCTTGTAGCCAGCCCGCTCCACCGCTTTTCGGAGATTCATGGCCGGGCTCGACCCGATGGTCACGAGATACATCTCGGTCTCGAGCCGGGTGCCGATCATTCCGACCGGGTCGCGAATACCGACGTTCTTGTCCACTGCGTATTCCTGCGGAATCGCGTGAATCAACTCGCGGTCCTGAGGAATGGACTGCGCCCGGGCGACGGCGTTGGCGCGATCGACGTCGGCGCGGGTTATCTCGGCGCCGGTCACGGACGCAATGCCGGTGGAGGTCATCGCCTGCACGTGCTCGCCCGCTATTCCGGCGTATACCGTAGTCACCTTTGCACCGGCCATCCGCTCGGCATCCTCGAACGCCTTCTTGATGCTGCGCGTGGACTCGTCGATGTCGGCAACGACGTTGCGGCGGAGGCCTGTGGTCCTGGCCTGGCCAACTCCGAGGATGTTTACGGTCGGGTGTTTGGGAAGGTCACCAACGACCTCGGCGATAACAGCCGTGGTCTTGGCAGATCCGATATCGAGGCCGGCAACGAGCTGGGCGGTAGTCACGGTAGTCCTTTATGGCAGTCGGGCAATCACTTGGTCGCGAAAACGCAGGTCGATCTCGGTGGCCATTGCGCGCCTGCGCGCGAGGTCAGCCTCGACCGGAAGAATATCGAACAACCGTTCCATCGAAAGATCGGCTAGCGCCAGCACCACGCGCGGCGTCGAGTCGTTCAGCGTGATCGCGATGCTCCCGTCTGCCGCCCGTCGCACATCGCCGATGCGGGCGAAAAACGCAGGCAGCGCATCCCGAACTTCGCCGAGCAGCCGCAGTGCGAGCGTGTCACGCGTACGCAGCACAGGTACGTCCAGGTCCACTACGGTCAGGTCGATCGGGAGCGTGCGCCCGGTCGCGTCGACCGCCACGAGCCCTCCGCTCGCCTGCACCAGCGCGACCGGAAGGTTTTCCGTCACCTCAACGACGAGCGTCCCCGGCATGCGGCGGCGCACGCGTACTGCCTGCACCGACGGGTGACGCCCGACCCGCGTTTCGAGCGGCTCAGCGTCATCCCATATGGACGCGGTCGAATCTATCCTCAACCGCGTAACGATCTCATCGGCGCTCACGTAACGCGCACCCGTGACGTCAACGCGGCGGACGCGAAAGAAGTCCAGCTGCGCGAGTGCCGGCCTGAACCACCACGGTGATGCGAGCACGGCGAGGAGCGAGGCAACAAGCCCCACACGTCGGACCCGCCGCTTCCAGCCGGGCGGCTCTGTCATGCGGCGACACCACCCAACAACGCGATCAACTCGGGTCCTGTTTTCGTAACGTCGCCGGCGCCAATGGTAATGACGACATCGCCCTCCCGTACACCGGCGGCGAGTGCGACCGCCATCTCTGCGCGCGCGCCGGTCCATTCAGGAGACTTCCCCGCCTTGGCCATCGCGTCGGCAACCAGCCCGCTCGTGACCCCCTCAACCGGTTGTTCGCGAGCCGGGTAGATGTCGGCCAGCCATATGGCGTCGGCGGCGCCGAGCGCGGCGGCAAACTCAGCGGCGAAATCGCGGGTCCGCGAGAACAGGTGCGGCTGAAACGCCGCGATGATTCGTCGGCCCGGAAACGCGTCGCGTGCCGCCGCCAACGTCGCCCGAATCTCCGTGGGGTGATGCGCATAGTCGTCAACGACTGTCACTCCGGCCACGTCGCCAAGTCTTTCGAACCGGCGTTCCACGCCGCGATAGTTCGCAAGTCCCCGCGCGAGCGTCTCGACCGACGCCCCCCATACACCGACTCCAACCGCGATGGCGGCGAGCGCGTTTTGCACGTTGTGTGCACCCGGCACCCCCAGCGCGATGCGGCCCAGCAACGTCCCGTCGAAGGCCACATCGAAACTCGCGCCACCGGCGGCCGGCCGAACGTTGCGCGCCACGAGGCGTGCGTCCCGGCTCAAAATGCCGTAGCGAATTACCTCAGCGGTCGCCGGAGACGGAAGGAGATTCGCCCAGTGATCGTCGGCGCAGGCGATGAGCCAGCGCGAACCTGAGGTGAACCGCGCGAACGTGTCGCGGATGTCGTCGAGATCGCGGTATATGTCGAGGTGATCGGCTTCAATGTTCGTGACAACTGCGACGTGCGGGTCGAGCGCCAGGAAGGATCGGTCGTACTCATCGGCTTCGACTACGAATACCCGGTCTGCGCCGGCACTCAGGTTGCCGTTCCACGAACGGACGCGGGCGCCAACTACGCCCGTCGCGTCGATACCGGCGCCCTTCAGCGCCTCGGTGGTCATGACGGTCGTAGTCGACTTGCCGTGCGTTCCCGCGATCGCCACGAGCCGCTCTCCGGCGCCCGTTACCTCGGCGAGCGCCTCGGCACGCCGCACAACCGGAATACCCAGTGCTCGGGCGCTCTCGAGCTCTGGGTGGTCCTTTGGAACGGCTGACGTCACGACGAGCGCTCTGTGGCGCTCGGGATGCGACGCCGAGTGTTGATGCCGGACGCTGATGCCCAGACGGTCCAGGTCGGCCACGGCCTCAGAGCTCTGGTCACAGCCGGTGACGTTCGCGCCAAGGCGGACGCACAGCTCGGCCAGCGCGCTCATGCCGGCGCCGGCGATTCCCATGAAGTGCACGGGGCGCGGATCGGAGGGATCAATGAGCGGCATCGCTCGCCAGTGCCAGGATATGCACCGCGATGTCGTCAGCGGCGCGCGGACGTGCCCGGGCAAGCGCGCGACGCCCCAACTCAGCGAGGCGAGGACCGTCGCCGAGGAGCTTTGCGACTTCGTCTGCGAGGCGTTCGGGCGTGAGCGCCGATTGCGGCAAGTGCATCGCCGCCCCGGCTCGCTCGAGCGCGACGGCGTTTGCAGTCTGGTGGTCGTGGGCGGCGGTCGGCAGCGGACAGATGATCGTGGGTACGCCCCATGCGCAGAGTTCCGCCGTGCTCATCATGCCGCCGCGCGACAGCGCGATGTCGGCAGCAGCGTATGCCGTGGCCATCGGTGAGATGTATGGCACAACGCGCACATCTGGTCGGTCAAGCGAACGGTAGAGATCATAATGCGCCTTCCCCGTCACCCAGAGCACACAGAGCGACGACGGAAGCCCGCGCTCGATGAACCCGAGAGTTGCCAAGTTGATCGCGCGCGCGCCCTGGCTCGCGCCGAACGCGAGCAGCACGCGTGCGGACGCGGGGAACCCCCACAGGGCCCTGGCCTCGTCGGGACCGGGCCGGATGTCGGGCGGCGGCTCGATCGGGTTGCCCGTGTCGAGGTAGCGACACCGGCCGCGCGGGAGAAAATGTTCCGCCTCGGGGAATCCCAGGTACGCCTCGGTGCTGAAACGCGCAAACAACCGCGCTGTCGCTCCCGGATGACTGTCACCTATGTGCTGCACGATTGGAAGGCGGTGGGTTGCCGCCCACGCCAGCGCGGCACCGCTGGCGTAGCCTCCGGTGCCAACCACGACGCGCGGCTTGAACTCCGAGGCGAGCCGGCCAACATCGCGCCACGCGGAAACTCCACCGGTGAGCGTCCGCCAATTCTTCCAGGGTTCGCTCCGGTAGAGCGGGTGCGCGTTCACCAGCGTGTGCGAGAACTCAGTACCCGGCAGCACATCGCGCTCAATTCCGCGGAGCGCGCCGACGAAATGGGCGTGGACCGACGCATCGCGCCTGATCATCGCGCGGGCGATGGCAATGGCGGGATACAGGTGGCCACCCGTGCCGCCACCGGCAAAGAGGATGTTCACCGTGAGCGTCCCACGGCGTCACTCCCGCCGCAATGCAGCGGCAAGCGGGTCGGTCGCTCCGCTTCCTACGATGCGCTCACCGCGACTGCCGATGTTGACGAGGATGCCGGTCAGAAACATCGAGAGGATGAGATTCGAGCGCCCATAGGAAATGAACGGCAGCGTAAGGCCGGTGGTCGGCAGCAGTCCGACCACGACGCCGAGGTGCAAGTACGCGGTAACGAGCATCGTGACCGTCAGGCCAATCGCGACGAGGCGCTGGAACTGCGTCTCCGCCCGCTTGGCGATACGAAAGCCGAGCCATCCCCAGGTGGCGTAGAGGATCGTTACGCCGGCGATGCCGACAAAACCCCACTCCTCACCGATGCTCGAACCGATAAAGTCGTCGTACGACAGCGGCAGAAACCCGTTCTGTTGCCGCCCTTCGCCGAACCCGACTCCCAGGAGGCCGCCCGACCCGACTGCGATAAGCGATTGCGTGAGCTGGTAGTTGACCGTCGCGTGCGCGACGCCAGCAGCGTCCGCGAACCCGAGCAGTCGTTCCATGACGTACTGCAGGCGCTGCGTTTCATTCCAGATGACTGGCGCACCGAGAATGCCGAGAAGGACGAAGTGACCGATGCGCCCGCCGGCGGCGAATGCGACCACACCCATCTGAAGAGCGAAAAAGAGCACGACGGATAGATCGGGCTCGAGCGCAGCCATGATAGCGAGTACGCCGATCACGACGACAATCGGAAGCATCCCCTTCGAGAAGCGTCGCATCTGGTCGCCTTTCTTGACGACGATCATCGCAGTCCAGAAGACGACGGCCAGCTTTGCGAACTCCGACGGCTGCACTGAGCCGCCAAACAGGAACCGCCGCGCGCCCAGGATGGGCGGAGCAATCGTTTTCGTGAATGGGAGAATCGTGATGAGCATCCCCAGCATAGCGAGGGCCATGATGTGCCACGCGTACTTCCGCCAGACCTCCGCGTCCACCTTTGCCGCTACGGCGAATGCCACCACGCCGATACCCACGCCCGACAGTTGCTTGAGAAGGAAGTAAGCGCTCCCCTTCCCCATATCCATGGCCTTGAACGCGCTCGCGCTGTACAGCGTGGCGAGCCCGAACGCGAGGAGAACGGCGCTTACGAGAATCAGCGCCCGTGCTTCGACGTCAATGCGCCACCGGGTGCGCGCCTGCTCCGGCGACCGCGCGGCAGGCGAACGAGCGCCCGCGATGCCCTGCGGGACGGCGATAGACGTCACGCAACGCCCCGGGCGAGGCGGCGGAATATGTCGCCACGGTCTTCGTAGTTCCGGAACATGTCGAAGCTTGAGCAGGCAGGAGAAAGAAGCACGGCATCACCGCGCGCTGCGGCCGTGCGCGCGCGAGCAATCACCTCTTCAAATGACGATCCGAGTCGCTCGAGCGGCACGTGCGTCCCTGATGCAGCGAGATCTGCTTCGATCTGGGCGGCGGCTTCGCCGAACACGATAACAAGCCGGGCTCGGTTGGCGAGTGAAGCCGCCAGCGATGTGTACGACTCGCCCTTGTGCTTTCCGCCCATCAGAATCACCGTGGGACGCGTCATGGCGTCGATCGCGACGCGAGCTGATGCCACGTTTGTCGCTTTCGAGTCGTTGATCCAGAGCACCCCCTCGCTGTCGGCGACCACTTCAAGTCGGTTCGGCAGCCCCTCAAACGACCGCAGGCCGCGAGCAAGGCCATCTCTCGCGGAACCCGTCGTGAACGCAGGGTCAGCCGATGCCACCGCGAGCGTCGCCGCAAGCACGTTAGCCACGTTGTGTTGGCCAAACAGGGGGATGTCCGCACGTGGCATCAGTCGCTCACCGAGCAGCGTGATAGCCTCGTGCGCCTCGTCGAACGTCGCGTCCACGCCGAGTCCACGCACTGAGAATCGCCGGTGTTCGCCGCGCACCCTCGCCGCACGACGCGTGACCTCAACGTCATCGGCGTTCGTCACCCAGATCGAGGCGGCGTCTGCGTTGACGAACAGCCGGTCCTTGTCCGCGTAGTAGTCGTCGGTCCCGGCGTACCGATCAAGATGGTCCGGGGAGAGGTTCGTCAGCACTCCAACGGCCGGACGCAGCGAACTGGTATCGTGCAACTGAAAGGACGACATCTCGAGCGCGATCCACACAGGCGGTACAGGCATCAGCGCGATCTCGCTCAGCGCCACGCCGATATTTCCTGCCGCTGTTGCGTCCGCTCCAAGCGAGCGCAGGAGGTGGGCGATGAGCGCCGTGACAGTCGACTTACCATTGGTGCCGGTTACGGCAATCAGGCGCGCTTTCCCGAGAAACCAGAGCGCAAGTTCAACTTCACTGACAACGGGGATGCCCGCACCGCGGGCGGCAACGACGGGAGCTGCGTCCGGCGGCACCCCGGGGCTTACGATTGCGAGCGATGCCTTGGCGATCCGTTCCAGATCGTGTCCGCCGTACTGCTCAGTGATGCCAAGCACGGCAAGCGCGTCCGGAGCGGCGGCTGCCCCCCGCCCCGTCGCAACGGAATTACTTGGCCGCGGGCCGGAATCGGACGCATATACGCGCGCGCCTTCGCGTGCAGCCAGACGCGCAGCAGCCAACCCGCTCCTCGCGAGTCCGATGACCGCCACTTCGCCTGCGGCCAGCAGTTCCCGCATCAGCGCAGCTTCATCGTGGAAAGCGCAACAAACGCGCACAGAATCCCGAGAATCCAGAAGCGGACGACGACTTGCGACTCCGGCCATCCTTTCATTTCGAAGTGATGGTGCAGCGGAGCCTTGAGAAACACCCGGTTGGCGCGGGCGTACTCCACCCCGTGCCGGCGCTTGCGAAACTTGAAGACGCTGCGCTGGAGGATCACCGACACAGTCTCGGCTACGAACACGCCGCCAATGAAGACAACCAGAAACTCGGACTTGAGCAGAATCGCCACCGCCCCCAGCGCGCCGCCGAGCGCCAACGCGCCGGTGTCGCCCATGAATACTTGCGCAGGCTTGCAGTTGAACCAGAGGAACCCCAGACACGCGCCGCCGACTGCGGTGCAGAAGATCGTGAGCTCACCGGCGCCGCGGAGGTAGAACAGGCCCAGGTACTGCGAATAGTCCACGCGCCCCATGACGTAGGCGAAGATCGCAAACGTCACCATCGCGATCGTCATCAGCCCGCTGGAGAGCCCGTCCAGTCCGTCCGTGAGGTTTACGGCATTCGACGTTGCCGTCATCACGAACGTGACGAACAGCACGTACACCCACGCAAGCCCGATCGTTGCCGGCACAATGAGAATGTTCTTGAAGAACGGCACGGTGGTCGACGCGCCCGGCAACTGGTTGAGCGGCACCTGCCAGAGGTAGATGCCGAGCGCGATGCCGAGCGTCACCTGCCCGGCCAGCTTCCATCGCTCGACGAGCCCCTCGTTCTCCAGCCCGGCGCG
>JAQBYI010000071.1 GCA_027622655.1 Gemmatimonadota bacterium
CCCCTCCGCCGCCCACCGCACCGCCGACGCCAGGATCACGCGCCCGTCCGCACTCCCGAGCGCGGCTTCGGCCGCGCGTTCGGGATGGGGCATGAGCGCGACGACGTTGCGCTGGCGATTGCAGATGCCGGCGATGTTGTTGAGTGATCCGTTTGGGTTGTCGGTGTCCGTCGTCTCACCCGCCGCGTTGCAGTACCGAAAGATGACCTGCCGATTGGCCTCCAGTTCCGCGATGGTGGCCGGGTCGGCGTAGTAGTTGCCCTCACCGTGGGCAATCGGGATACGCAACTGCTGCCCGGACTGGCAGGCTACCGTGAACGGCGTATCGGTCTGGTCGACACGCACGTCGACCATCCCCGACACGAACTTGATGCCCCGATTCCGTACCATCGCGCCCGGCAGCAGGCCCGACTCGAGTAGCACCTGAAAACCGTTACAGATGCCCAGCACCGGCCCGCCGCGTTCGGCAAACGCCTTGACCTCGTTCATGATGGGCGAGAAGCGGGCGATCGCCCCCGTCCGCAAGTAGTCGCCGTGCGCGAACCCGCCCGGCAGGATCACGGCGTCGGCGTCCTGGAGATCGGTGTCTTTGTGCCACACCAGGACGGCGTCTTCGCCGATCACGCGTGAGGCGGCGTAGAACGCGTCGTAGTCCGAGTTGGATCCGGGGAACACGACCACCGCGAACTTCACGGCAGGACCTCGACGCGGTAGCTTTCGATCACTGGATTCGCCAGGAGCTTGTCGGCCATCTCGGTGACGCGGGACTTCGCCGTGGCCGCGTCGGCCCCGTCGAGTTCCACCTCAAAGAACTTCCCTTGCCGCACGTCCTTCACGTCCTGGTATCCCAGCGTCACGAGCGCGTCGGCCACGACGCGCCCCTGTGGATCGAAGACCGATGGTTTCAACGTGACGTAGACGCGCGCTCGCATTCCCATCTCTCCCGGCACCCCACCAAGGAGTGCTCTTACGTCGTGCCAAACACTCTCGTGAACACCGCGTCCACGTTGCGCAGCTGCTCCTTGAGATCGAACGCCTTCTCGATCTCGTCGACCGGCAGTACCTGGCCAATATCGGCGTCGGCCAGCAGCAGCGGCTGGAACGCCGTATGCTCGTGGAACGAGCGCATGGCGTTTCGCTGCACCCACTCGTACGCGTGTTCGCGGGCCACACCCCGGCGGGCCAGCTCGAGCAGCACCTGCCCGGAGAACACCACACCGCGGGACCGATTGAGATTCTCGAGCATCCGCTCGGGATACACGACCATGCCCGAAACGATGCGCGTGAAACGCCGAAGCATGTGATCGAGGGCAATGAAGCTGTCTGGCAGGATCACCCGCTCGACCGACGAGTGAGAAATGTCGCGCTCGTGCCAGAGGGCAACGTTTTCCATCGCGGCCATGGCGTTACCGCGCAGCAAGCGCGCGAGCCCGACGATCTGCTCGCAGCCGATCGGGTTGCGTTTGTGCGGCATCGCCGACGAACCCTTCTGGCCTTTGCCGAAGGGTTCCTCCACTTCGCCGATTTCCGTCTTCTGCAGACCGCGGATCTCGAGCGCGCACTTCTCCAGCGACGCCGCGGTAATGGCCAGAGTGCTCATCAGCTCCGCATGGCGATCGCGCTGGATGACCTGAGACGAAATCGGCGCGGGCTCGAGTCCGAGCCGCGCGCACACCGCGGCTTCGATCGACGGGTCGAGATGGGCAAACGTGCCGACCGCGCCGGAGATCTTGCCGACGCGCACGACATCGCGGGCGCGTCGGACGCGGTCGATGTTCCGGTTCAGCTCGGCGTACCACAACGCGAGCTTCAGACCGAAGGTCATCACCTCCGCGTGCACGCCGTGCGTGCGCCCGATCATCGGCGTGTCCTTGTGCTCGAGGGCTCTGGTCTTGATGGCGTCGCCCAGCGCGGCCATCAGCCTCAGGATCACATCGCACGCTTCGACCATCTGCACGGCCTGTGCGGTGTCCACGACATCAGACGAGGTGAGGCCAAAATGCAGCCAGCGTGCTGACGGTCCGACCTTCTCGGCCACCGACGTGGTGAACGCGATCACGTCGTGCTGGGTGGTCTTCTCGATCTCGTCAATGCGCGCGATGTCGAAGGCGCCCTTGTCCCGGAGGTCGCGGGCGGCTGCTTGCGGGACGATGCCGGCCTCGGCCATGGCGGCGGCGGCGGCCACTTCAACCTGGAGCCAGGTCTCGTATCGGCGTTGCTCGCTCCAGATGCGGCCCATTTCTGGGTTGGTATAACGCGGGATCATCGTTTCAGTCGTCAGCCTTCCATCTTGCTACGTCACAGCGCGAGCTGTTCGTTCGTGACCTGCAGCCCGTTCACCCTGCCCAGGACGGTTACCGCCAGCGAGCCGTTCGTGAAGAATCGGTCTGCGAGCCTCAGCACGTCGTCGGCCGTCACGCGTTCGATCGACGCCAGCATCTCGTCCAGCCCGACCGTGCGGTCGCGGTACATTTCCTGGCGCGCGAGGTGCGACATGCGGCTCGACGTGCTCTCGAGACCGAGCATGAGCGAACCCTTCAAGTGATCTTTCGCCCGACGCAGCTCCACCGCGTCGAGGCCACCGGCCTTCATCTGCCGAATCTCGGCCACGACGACGTCGATGAGTTCCGCGACGGCGTCGTTGGCGCAGCCGGCATAGATGCTGAGGGCCCCGGCGTCCTGGTATGCCGACAGACCCGAAAAGACCGCGTACGCCAAGCCGCGCTTCTCGCGGACGTTCTGAAACAGCCGCGAACTCATCGAGCCGCCAAGCGTGGTGTTGAGCGCGTAGCCGGCGTAGCGTTCCGGATGGTGCTGGGGCAGCGCCGCCGTGCCAAATACCACGTGGCTTTGCTCGAGATCCTTCTCTCGGATCTGCACAGTCGACGCCACCGTCGGCGGCGTCTGTTCCGCCCCCGGGCCGTCGTGCGGAATGTGCGCAAGTGCGCGCTCGAGGAGCGCCTGCACGCGTTCGTGGTCGAGGTTGCCGACGGCCACGACGACGAAGTTCGACGCGACGTACGTCGTCGAGAAGTAGTGTCTGAGCGTGGCCTCGTCGAGCGCAGACACGCTGGCAGGCGTGCCCAGAATCGGTCGGCCGAGCGGATGCCCTGCCCAGAATCCTCCGGCAAAGATCTCGTGGACCAGATCGTCGGGGGTGTCCTCGACCATCTTGATCTCTTCGAGAATGACTTTCTTTTCCTTCTCGATGTCGTCGGCCGCCATGAGCGGGTTCGAAATAAGGTCGGCCAGAATGTCCACGGCGAGCGGCAAGTGCTCGTCGAGTACCTTGAGGTAGTACCCGGCGTATTCCTTGGACGTGAACGCGTCGATCTGGCCGCCGATCGAATCCACCTGCTGTGCGATTTCTTCCGCCGAGCGGGTTGGCGTGCCCTTGAAGAGCATGTGCTCGACGAAATGCGCGATACCGGTGTTCTCGGCGGCCTCGTGACGCGATCCGCGCGTGAGCCACACGCCGATAGCCACCGACCGCAGGTGCGGCAGTCGCTCGGTGGCGAGACGGACACCGTTCGCAAGCACGGCGTGGTGGATATTGGACTCGGACACTTGGGGAACTGCTGCGCTAAGTGTTTGCAGCAAAAAGAATTACGCCAAGATCATATATCACGAGTACGGCAGCACGCAAGGCCGCCGATCGCGTGTCAGCCGGGGCTCGAGTGGCGCCGGGCAATTCGTCGTGGTTATCGCCAGCAGCCCGGCCGTAGTGGCTCGCGATGTAACATTCGCACGGCATGCTGATCGACATCTTTTGCCACTTCTTGCCGGCTCGGTATCTCGAGCAGCGGAACAAGCGGGCCGGTGCGAGTTTCGGAACCCAGTATGCGAAGTACTTCAGGGCCAACCCCGGGTTGACCGACCTCGACATCCGGTTCCGCATCCTCGACAAGTTCCCCGAGGTCCGTCAGCTCCTGACCATCGCTGGGCCGAACGTGGAGAGCATCACTGCGCCCGAGGACACCGTGGAACTCGCCCGGATCGCCAATGACGAGCTGGCCGAGATGGTGGCAAGGCACCCCGACCGTTTCATCTCGGCTGGGGCGTGTCTGCCGATGAACGACATCGATGCGGCGCTGCGGGAGGCCGACCGGGCGATCCAGGACTTGGGATTTTGTGCCGTCGAGATCTTCACCGACATCAACGGCAAGCCCCTGGACTCGCCCGAGTTCTCCCCGCTCTACGAAAAGATGCAGGACTACGACCTTCCCATCCTCCTGCACCCTCGCCGCACGAACACGACGGCTGACTACGCGGACGAGGCGACATCGAAGTTCCTCGTCTACACAAATTTCGGCTGGCCCTTCGAGACGTCGAAGGCCATGGCCCGGCTCGCGTTCGGCGGGGTGTTGGAGAAGTATCCCAGGCTCAAGATCGTGACGCACCACGCCGGCGGCATGGTCCCGTTCTTCCACAAGCGCATCGATCTGTCATGGGACTTCAACGAGCGGCTCATGGGATACGCCGGCGACGGACAGAGTCGCACGCGTGCGCCGCTCGACTGGTACCGCTCCTTCTATTGCGACACGGCCATCCAGGGCAATACCTTCGCGCTGATGTGCGCGCACGACTTCTTCGGCACCGATCACATGCTGTTTGGGACCGACTGTCCGTACGACGACGAGTTGGGTGAGCGAGTGTATCGGGAGACCATTCCCGCGGTGGAGGCGATGGCGATCAGCGACGAGGACAAGCGCAAGATCTTCGAGGGGAATGCGCGCCGACTGTTCAAGCTCGACGCGCGTTGACCCGGCAGTCCAATTTTTGTCCGGCCGGCCGGGGGAACTCACATGGTCGTCTTGCGGATCACTCCCGTCAACGCCTCCGCCGCCGACACGAGTCCTATCGTCACGACCAGGACGATCGTGGAGATCGCCGCAATCGACGGGTCGAACTGCCACTCGATGTAGTTCAGGATCCTGATTGGCAGCGTCACCGTGTCCGCGCCGATGAGGTAGATCGAGATCACCACATTGTCGAAGGACGTAATGAACGAAAAGAGAAACGCGGCAGCGATGCCCGGGCGGAGCTGTGGGAGAACCACGCGGCGGAGGGTGCGCCAGTGGCTCGCGCCCAGCGTTCGCGACGCCTCCTCGAGTGAGGGGTCGATGCCGTAGAGGCCCGCGCTGATGCTGCGGATGGCGTAGGGCATGCAAACCACGAGGTGCCCCAGCACGAGGCGTTCGAACGAGCGCGTCAGGCCGATGGCGGTGAAGTACTGGAGCAGCGCGATTCCCAGAATGATGCCGGGCAGGACCAGCGGGCCCATGAGCACGGCTTCCACCACACCTTTGCCGCGGAACCGTTCGCGCGCCAGCGCGAGCGAGGCGGGAGTACCTAACGCGACGGCGCCGATCGAGGCCAGCGCCGCGACCTGCAGCGAGACGACGGCAGCCGTGATGAACTCGTCGCGGCCGGCGAGATAGCGGAACCAGCGGAGCGAAAATCCGCTCGGCGGAAACGCGAAGCCGGCGCCGTCGCTGAAGGAGAACACGAGCACGATCGCGATGGGTGCCAACAGGAAGATGTAGGCCAGCGCGTTGTAGCCGGTGAGGAGCGCCTTACCCACCAAAGCCGTCTCCCATCACCCTTCCGAGCCTGGCTCCGCGCACGACGCGGTTGCCGACCGCGATGGCCAGTGACGCCGTGGCCAGCAGCACGACTCCGATCGCCGCGCCGAATCCCCAGTCCTGCGCGATGGTGATCTGGTGATACATCAGCACCGCCAGGAACCGTCCGCCGACGGCACCGCCGACAAGTAGCGGCACGATGAAGGACGCCAGGGTGAGGCTGAACACGAGGATTCCTCCCCCCACCACTCCCGGCATGCTGAGCGGCAGCACCACCGTGCGGATCACGCGGCTCGGGCTCGCGCCGCACATCCGCGCCGACTCCATTACCTCGGGCTCGATGCGCGCCAGCGCGGCGGCCAGCATCAACACCATGAACGGCATCGCCCGGTGCACATCGATCAGCAGGATGGCCCAGTAGCCCTCGCGGAGACCGGCAGGCAGCAAGACCATCCACCCGAACACCTTCACGACGACGTTCGCGTAGAACGGGGAGAGCAGCAGGATCACGAGCAGGGATCGCCGCCGCGGTCCGGCCTGCCAGTAGGTGAATGCGAGCGGGTAAGACACGACGATCGTCACCATGGTGACGAGCACGGCGTTGCCGAGCGTGATGACGAGCGCGGAGAGGTAGTAGGAATCGCCGAAGAAACGAGCGTAGCTTGCGAGTCCGCCGGAGAAGCTCTGGCGGGCCAATTCCGCGAGCGGGATCACAAAAAACGCAGCCGCAACCGCGAGCGGCGGAAAGAGATAAGCAGCCAATGCGCGGCGGCGGGTGGTCATGGGTCGAGAATCCGTGCAGTGGCGCCGTCAAAGACGACGGCGACCCGATCGCCGGCCTTCAGCGGACGACCGTCCACCATCACCGCGTCCGGTATCCGTGCCTCGACCCGCTGCGAGCCGACGCGTACGAGGTAGCTGAAACCCGACCCGAGGTACGCAACTGACTCTACTTCTCCGGTCCGGCCAGGCCCGGATGCGGCGAGGCGCACGCGCTCGGGTTTCATGGCGACGTTCACCGCCGCGCCCGCCGCGAAAGAGCCCGCGTGGCCCGCCGACAGGGGAGCGCAACCGTCGATCTCGACCTCCACGCTCGCGCCAGCCACACCGCGCACGACGCCGCCCAGCACGTTGGTGCCGCCCACGAAATCCGCGACGAACACCGAGGCGGGCGCGTCGTAAATTTCCTGCGGCGTCCCCACCTGCTCCATCCGGCCGTTCCGCATCACCCCGATCCGGTCCGACAGTGCCAGCGCCTCCTGCTGATCGTGCGTCACGAAGAGCGTGGTGATACCCAGCGTCTGCTGCAGCCGTTTCAATTCGGCCCGCATGGCCACGCGGAGCTTCACGTCGAGGTTGCTGAGCGGTTCGTCCAGCAACAGGACATCCGGCTGATAGACCACCGCCCGTGCCATCGCGACGCGCTGCTGTTGTCCCCCGGACAGCTGGTGGGGATAGCGATCGGCGCAATCGGGAAGCGCCACCAGCGCCAGCGCTCCCGTCACTTTCTTCGCGATCTCGGAGTCGGCCACCCGGCGCTCGCGCAGGCCGTAGGCGACATTTTCCGCCACGGTCAGGTGCGAAAAGAGCGCGTACTTCTGAAAGACCATCCCGAGGTTGCGCTTCGCGGTGGGGACACTCGTCGCGTCGCGCCCGCCAATCAGAATGCGGCCCGCATCCGCGCCCACCAGTCCCGCCACCAGCCGCAGTGTCGTCGTCTTGCCGCAGCCGCTCGGTCCGAGCAAGGAAAAAAACTCGCCGTCGCGAATCTCGAGCGCGTCGATGTCGACGACAGTCTCGCGGCCGAAGGACTTCCGAAGCCGCTCGATGTGGATGCCGGCCACGTCAGCCCCGGATTTCCCGCATCCAGCGATCCACCCACGCGGCGCGCCCGCGGCTCACCGCGCCGGCGTCGAAGAACATCGTCTTGTCGGCGATGCGCGCCTGCACCTCCGGGGGGACCTGCGCTTTGGTGTTGAATACGCTGACGTTGTAGTCGCGTGCCCAGCCGAGCTGCGCCTCCGGCCGGAGGTACTGGCCGATGAAACGCTCGGCGAGATCTTTCACCTTCGTCCCGCGGACGATCTGCGCCACCGCGGGCGACGCGAGACACCCTTCGGCGGGAAACACCATTCCCACGGGGCTCCCCTGCGCGATCTCCACCTGCAGCATGTTGCTGCTGATGGCGACAACGACGTTGTCGTTCGCGACCATCGGACGCACCTCCCCGATATTGCGGAAGTACTTCCGCACGTTGGGCGCCAGCCGCCTCAACGCGTCGAAGCCTGGATCGACGTTGTCGTACGAGCCCCCGTTCAGCACGTTGGCTTCGAGCAGGAACAGCAGCCCCGGCGTGAGTTCGATGGCGCCGGGCACGACGAGGCCTTTGAATCGCGGATGCCACAGGTCTGCCCACGACGTCGGCGGATCGACGGCGAGCAGCTTGGTGTTGTAGCCGAGGACGAGGTTGTGATAATGCACGAGAGGGCCGTAGCCGCGCGGGTCCACGGCCTCGGGCGCCAGATCCCGCATGCCGGGAATGTTGGCCGCGTCAACCTTCTCGAAGAGGCCCTGCTCGATGGCCTGCCCCATCACGAGCTGGTCGACGATGACGACGTCCACGGACGGTGCGGCGCGTTCAGCCATCAGCCGCGTCACGATCTGCGCCGCCGACGCGGGCACCACCTCCACGGTGGCGCCGGTGTCCCGCTCGAACGGTCCGATCACGAGCCGGCGTGCCAGCTCCTCGTAGATGCCTCCATTCAGCATCACGCGCAGCCGGCGCGCTGCCGGCATCATCCCGCCGCGCGGCTCGCACGCGCCCCCCAGCGCTGACAGCGCGAGGCCGCCCAATCCGATGAACCCACGCCGGCCGATCACGCGCTCTAGGCTATCCGTTTTTTGACCTGTACACTGGGCGAACGATATGGCCCGGCCTGCGATCGACCTGGCGGCACTTGAGTTGCACGAACTCGTCTCGTTCGTCGAGTCGCTCGGCTACCGGCCGTTTCATGCCAAACAGGTCTACCGCTGGATCTGGAAGCGCGGGGTCAGCGACTTCGCGCAGATGACGGACCTCAGCCGTGAACTCCGTGCCGCACTCGTCGAGTCGGCGACGGTGTCGGTGGCTGATGTGGTCGCGCATGACACCTCCGTCGACGGCACGCAGAAGTTCGTCCTGCGCCTCGCAGACGGCAAGCACATCGAATCCGTCTTCATCCCGGACACGCCGGCTCAGACCTTCTGCGTCTCGACGCAGGTGGGCTGCGCGATGGCGTGCGCGTTCTGTCTCACGGGCAAGATGGGACTCGTCCGCAACCTTTCGGCCGCAGAAATCACGAGCCAGGTGCGCCTGCTGGCCGGCTCGCTCGAACTGCTCGACAAGTCATTCAATATCGTCCTGATGGGCATGGGCGAGCCTCTGCATAACTACGACGCCACGATGAAGGCGCTGCGGATGCTGAACGAAAAGGAAGGACTCGCGCTCCATCCGAAACGGATCACGCTGTCGACCGTCGGCCTGGTGCCGATGATGGACAAGTTGGCCCAGGAGCCGTTGATGCCCAACCTCGCCGTGTCGCTGCATGCGGCCACCGAGGAAACCCGCGCGACCATCGTCCCGCTGAACAAGAAATATTCGATGCAGGATGTCGTGGACGCGTGCAAGCGGTTCCCCCTGAAAAAACGCAGCCGGATCATGTTCGAGTACGTGATGCTGGCCGGCATCAACGACTCGCCGCAGGACGCACGCCGGCTTGTGAAAGTGCTGGCGGGGGTCAAGGCGAAGGTGAACCTGCTGCCGCTGAACGAAGCACCGGGCATACCGTTCGAGCGCCCGTCGGACGAGAGCATCAACACGTTTGCGAAGATCCTCGCGGACC
This sequence comes from Gemmatimonadota bacterium, assembly GCA_027622655.1. Taxonomy (GTDB): domain Bacteria; phylum Gemmatimonadota; class Gemmatimonadetes; order Gemmatimonadales; family Gemmatimonadaceae; genus Fen-1231. Next base: position 9,467 of record JAQBYI010000071.1, read on the forward strand.
GGGGAATGGCGGTCTCGGTTCGCAAGAGCCGGGGCCGAGACATCCGGGCCGCGTGCGGACAGCTGATTGTCGAAGGCCAGTCGGGCAGGAAGCCGGCGGTCCAGAAGGCCGGGGCCGAGCCATGACTCTCCTTCGTGCGGGTCGTGGCCTTCGTGGTTGCCTTGGCCTCTTCCTGTTCACCGTGTCCTGCGCCGGGGAGCCGCAGTCGTGGTCTGCATTGCAGAAACAACTGGCGGGCCTCGAAGCAGAGGATCGTGCTGCCGTCATCGAACGTTTCGTCGCGGCCAAGGGCGGCACGCCGATCGTCGAGAATCAAACACGGCTGATCTTTCTCGCCCAGGACGTGAACGGCGCAACGCCGCGAGTGGTGGGCGATTTCAACGCGTGGGCCTCCACGCCGCAGGGTTACGACGTCTCGGTCGGCACGATGACGCGCATCGCCGGCACGTCCTGGTCGTTCCTGGAGGGGACGGCGTATACGAATGCGCGCGTCGAGTACGTGTTCCTGTTCGACGCCGAGGCGACGCCGGATCCGCTGAACCCGCATACCGCGCAGGCGAATGCCGGACCGCGATCGGAAGCTCGCATGCCGTTCTGGGTCGCGCAACCGGAAACAGACGACGAGTCGGCCGTCCCAGCGGGTTTGGTGATCACCGACACCGTCCTGTCCCAATCGCTTGGAGGATCGCGACAGGTCTGGTACTACCTGCCACCCGGATACGCCGCCGCGACGGAAGACACGTTGTATCCAGTCATGTACGTGCTCGACGGCGGCAACTACGTTGAGAAAATGGATGTGCCGCGAGTGCTCGACCGGCTGATCGCGAGCCAGGATATTCCGCCGGTCATCGCCGTGTTTTCCGAGCCTGCGGATCGAGTCGAGGAATACTCGAGAAATCCGAAGTGGCGCGCATTCATTTCCTCGGAACTGGTGCCCCTGGTGGACAAGCGGTTTCGGACCTTCCCGGCACCGGACCACCGCGTGATAGTCGGCAGTTCATATGCCGCCTACGGCGCGGTCGACCTCGCGGTGGAGTTCCCGTCGATCTTCGGATTATGCGCGGCGATCGCTCCGCCACCACAAACCGCGTCGATCGTCGCCAACCAGGCGCGGGCGCGCGCCGCAGCGGTGTCGATCCGGTTTTTCGTGCTCGGCGGGATTTATGATTCGATGATCGACGGGGCCCGCAGGCTGCGGACAACGCTCGACGACGTCGACGCGCCGGTTAGCTACCTGGAAGTCCCCGAGGGCCACAACACGAACACCTTCCGCGCGCACCTGGACGATGCGCTGAGGGCGCTCCTTCGGGAGACGCCCTGAATCGATGATCGACCGATTGACAATCAGTCGATCGACAATGCGTTCATCCCAGTATCGCCTTCTGGCCAATATCGCGGCGGTACTGCATGCCGTCGAAGTGCACCTTGCTCGCCGCTTCATAGGCGCGAGCGATGGCGACGTCGAAGGTCGGGGCCGTGGCGACAACCGAAAGGACCCGCCCGCCCGAGGT
>JAQBYI010000021.1 GCA_027622655.1 Gemmatimonadota bacterium
CTGCCGCAGCCGACCCCGCTGCGGGCCGCGGCGGCGGTCGTGGTGGACGGGGCGGCGGGGCGGGAGGCCGCGGAGCGGGAGGACGCGGAGCGGGAGGACGCGGAGCGGGAGGACGCGGGGCCGCTGAGCCGAATCCGAACGGGCCCTCCGGCGCTGATACGGTGTTTCACCTGGAGCGACGGTTTACGAACAACCGTGGGGCGCTCGGCTTGGATTTTATTCAGGCGCAGCGTCATCGTCTCCGGGTAATTCACGAGATGGCAGCGGTGATGAAGGACTTTGACCTGTATGTGAGTGGTCAGGGGGACGTTGGCCTTCTCAACCAAACGGGACATCCGGCCGCCGTTTTCCCGTACGCGTTTGGAAAACGCGCAGGACGCGGCGGAGCGCCGGCTGCGGCCGACACGAAGGATCAGCCGCTGTGCGTAACGCTCGTTGGGCAGTTATTTGCCGACGACACGATTCTTTCGGTGGCGCACGCGTTCCAGAAGGCGACCGACTTCCACCTTCGCAAGCCCACTATCACCTGACAGGTACGCCTCATACCTGCTGTCGCAATGATTCTGGTTGTCGATAACTACGACTCGTTCACGTACAACCTCGTCCAGTATCTCGGTGAACTGGGCGAGAAAGTGCGCGTGGCGCGCAATGACGCAGTGTCGGTGGACGATGTGCGCGCCATGCGTCCGGACGCCGTCGTGCTTTCTCCGGGTCCCTGTACTCCCGCCGAGGCAGGTATTTGCGTCCCGATAGTGCGCGAACTCGGCCCGCTCATACCGATACTCGGCGTATGTCTCGGACATCAGGCGATTGGCGCCGCGTACGGCGGTCGAGTAGTGCGAGCACCGCGGGGGGTGATGCACGGAAAGACCTCTCCGATCCGTCACTCGGAAACGGGCCTGTTTGACGGCCTGCCGAACCCATTGACGGTGATGCGCTATCACTCGCTGATAGTAGACGCGAATGGATTTCCCGATGAGCTTGCCATCGATGCCACGGCCGTCGACGACGATTCGGAGATCCACGCCCTGCATCACCGGGAGCACCCGATCTGGGGGGTTCAGTTCCACCCGGAATCGATTCTCACCGACAGTGGCCTGGCTCTCGTCGCGAACTTCTTGCGAATGGCCCGCAGTCGAGTGGCTCTGCCGGCGTAGCGAACAGGCGATACCCGCCTAGCCCACACGCGCCGCAGGCGTAGCCAAGCCCTTTGTTTGCAAGGCTTTGTTTTCGCCGACGCTACCTCCTATATTGCGTGGCGTGGATTTTGCATGCGCACCCTCGATCGTTGCGGTGCTCCGGTGAGCGCTCTGATCGTGATCCCCGCTCGCCTGGGTTCGACCAGGCTCCCCCGAAAGCCTCTACGAGAACTTGGTGGCCGGCCTCTCATCGTCCGGGTCCTTGAACGCGTGCTGGCCCTCAAAATGGACGGGACCGTGGTCGTCGCCACAGACGATGAAAGCGTCGCCGAGTCGGTGCGGGCCGCGGGCGGTACGGCCGTACGGACGAGCGCCGACCATCCGAGCGGCACAGATCGGGTGGCTGAAGTGGCTCGGCTCGCGGAATACCGGGACTTCGACGTTATCATCAACGTTCAAGGCGATGAGCCGTTCGTATCCGGCGAGGCAGTCAACTCCGCACGCGCCCAGGTGGAAGTCCTCGGGCACCCGATAGGAACCGTGGCCTGCACTGACAGCGCCGACGTGCTCGAGGTGCCTTCGGTCGTGAAAGTGGTCCGTGATAGCGCGGGCCGAGCGCTCTATTTTTCGCGCGCACCGATTCCGTTTCTTCGTGACGATTCCGAACGCCGCGAACGAGACGAACTGGTCCTTCGACACGTTGGGATCTACGCGTACACACGCGACGCTCTAATGCATTGGGTTTCGCTCCCGCCGACGCCACTCGAGCGCGTGGAACGGCTCGAGCAGTTGCGCCCCTTGTACGCTGGCATTGCAATAGGCGTCGGTCTCTCGTCAGAGCCGGCGGCAGGCGGCATTGATACAGAAGACGATCTCGCCCGCGCCAACGCTTCCTGGCCGGCTCCCGCTGTCCTCGCAACATCACCCGTGCCCGCAGGTAACCGCTGATGGCAACAACGACCGGCACGCCGAGCAAATCGGCCAAGTTCATTTTCGTCACCGGCGGCGTCGTATCATCGCTCGGGAAGGGAATCGCAGCCGCATCGATCGGCCGCCTGCTCGTTGAGCGCGGGCTGCGGGTCACGGTTCTCAAATTCGACCCGTACATCAACGTTGACCCAGGGACGATGTCGCCATTTCAGCACGGCGAAGTATTCGTGACTGACGACGGCGCGGAAACCGATCTCGACCTGGGCCACTACGAGCGCTTCATCGACCGCCCGCTGTCTCAGCAGAACAATGTGACGACAGGCCGTATCTATTCGAACGTGATCACGAAGGAGCGGCGTGGCGATTTCCTCGGGGCCACGGTGCAGGTCATTCCTCACATCACGGACGAAATCAAAGCGGCGATTCGACGGCTTGCGCCGGAGAACGATGTCGTGATAGTTGAAGTCGGCGGTACGGTGGGTGACATCGAGTCGCTCCCGTTCCTCGAGGCAATCAGGCAGTTCCGCCACGACATCGGGCGTGACAACGCCGTGTTTGTCCACCTCACACTCGTCCCGTACATCGCAGCCGCCGGAGAAGTAAAGACGAAGCCAACGCAGCACTCGGTTCGCGAGCTCATGCAAATCGGTATCCAGCCTGACGTGCTGATCTGCCGAACCGATCGGCCCCTGACCGAGGACGTCAAGCGCAAGATTGCACTCTTCTGCAACGTAGAATTCGGCGCCGTAGTTGAGAGTCGCGACGTCAGCACGATCTATCAGATCCCGTTGTCCCTGCACGAGCAGGGCCTAGACTCCCTGTTGTGCCGAAAGCTCGGACTTGCAGGAAACGAGCCCGACCTAACGGCGTGGCGTGCGCTGGTTGACCGCGTTGTCGATCCGGGAGCTCGCGTGCGGATTGCCGTGGTTGGGAAGTACACGGACTATGCCGACAGCTACAAGAGTGTGCACGAAGCGCTGATTCACGGTGGAATCGCGAACGATGTCGGGGTCGAAATCGCGTGGACGTCGAGCGACCTGTTCACCGACGCGGAAACCGCGCGCAAGCTGATCTCGAAGTTCGACGGCGTGCTTGTGCCCGGCGGCTTCGGTGTTCGCGGCGTGGAGGGAATGGTTGAGGCGGTCAAAGTGGCGCGTGAGACAGGAACGCCGTTCTTCGGCATTTGTCTCGGCATGCAGGTCGCCATCATCGAGTTCGCGCGAAACGTGTGCGGTCTCAACGATTCCAACTCGAGCGAGTTTGTTCCTGAATGTTCGAATCCGGTGATCTCGCTGATGGAATCCCAACAGCACGTCACCGACATGGGCGGCACGATGCGGCTTGGCGCCTATCCTTGTCGGATTCGCCCCGGCTCGAAGTTGGCTGAGATCTACGGTTCTCCGGAAATCAACGAACGCCACCGCCACCGGTACGAGGTCAGCAACCAATACCGAGACCTCTTCCAGGAACACGGGATGCGACTCGCGGGGCTTTCGCCCGACGGGTCGCTCGTGGAGATGATTGAACTTGCCGACCACCCGTATTTCGTCGCCTGCCAGTTTCATCCCGAGTTGAAGAGCCGCCCCACGCGACCCCACCCGCTGTTCGCCGCGTTCGTAGCGGCGTCCACGGCATCCCGCCGGCGTAAGGCTCCCGCGACCGCGACCGCTCCCGCGACCGCTCCCGCTGCGGACTCGGCGCTGGCCGAGACGAGCTGACCGGTGGCAAAATCGCTGTTTCCGGACGATCGGCTGTTCGTAATCGCCGGGCCGTGCGTTGTGGAGTCGGACCGCGTGAATCTCAGGGTGGCCGATACGTTGGCCAAACTCGCAGAGCGCGTCCCCGGAGGCATTGTATTCAAGGCAAGTTTTGACAAGGCCAATCGGTCGAACGCGGGTGCGCACCGTGGTCCGGGCCTCGACGCCGGTCTGGAAGCACTCGCGCGTATCGGCGAACGCACGGGATTACCGTTGCTGACCGATGTGCATGACGCCGAGCAGTGCTCCAAGGCTGCCGCCGTGGTCGACGTTCTTCAGATCCCGGCTTTTCTCTGCCGCCAGACTGACCTGCTCTTGGCCGCAGGCGCGACGTCCTGCGCGGTAAACGTGAAGAAGGGGCAGTGGCTTCACCCCGAGGGTATGCGCGGCGCCGTCGACAAGGTTCGTGGCGCCCAGGGGCGGCCACGCCGAGAAGTTGCTGTCACCGAACGCGGGTCGTTTTTCGGCTACGGAGATCTGGTCGTGGATATGCGATCGATTTCCCGAATGGCAACGGCGACCGGCTGTCCGGTGATTTTTGACGGCACTCATTCCGTTCAACAGCCGGGCAAGGGAAAGGGCGGCGCGAGCGGCGGAGTTCGGGAGATGATCCGCCCGCTGACACTCGCCGCCGTCGCAGCCGGAGCGAACGGGTTGTTCCTCGAGACGCATCCAGATCCGGATCACGCGCTGAGCGATGGCCCGAACATGGTTCGCCTGCGAGACCTGGGAGATTTGCTTGATCGCGCTGTTGACGTATGGGCTGCTGTGCGTGGCCGCGGCGGACGGAAGAGAGCACGGTGACCGACGACTTGATCGTAGAGCGAGGCAGGCGGGTGCTCCGTCTTGAACATGAGGCGCTGGCGGAAACTGAGCGGCGTCTCGGAGCGCCGTTCGCGGCCGCCGTACGTCTGATCGCCGCGAGCGCTGGCCGCGTGATCGTCGCCGGCGTTGGCAAATCGGGCCTGATCGGTCGGAAGATCGCTGCGACGCTTACCTCGACCGGCACTCCGGCAACGTTCCTTCACCCCGTTGAAGGGGTGCACGGCGACTTGGGCATAGTGTCGAGCAACGATGTCGCGATTTTGATTTCAAAGAGCGGCAATACCGAGGAGCTCCTCCCGCTGCTGGAACAGCTTAAACGGCTGGGGGTACGGACCGTGGCGATAACGGGCGATGCGAGCTCGACGCTTGCCCGCCATTCGGAGGTGTCGCTCGACGCATCGGTCCGGGAAGAAGCGTGTCCCCACGACTTGGCACCGACGACCAGTACGACGGTGGCACTCGCACTTGGCGACGCGCTCGCCGTTGCGCTTCTTCAGGAAAAGGGATTCAAGCGTGAAGATTTCGCTCTGCTCCATCCAGGCGGTGCGCTTGGACGTCGGCTACTGACACGCGTATCCGACGTGATGCAGAGTGACGACCTTCCGCTGCTCGAATCCTCCGCGACGATGCGTGAGGCAGTCGTGCATCTCGCCAAGCGTCGGGGCATCGCGATCGTGACCGAGGGCGGCCATCTGGCTGGCGTCGTTACCACTGGCGACCTCACGCGCCTAATGGAGAGAACCATGGATATCTGGACCGTCCCGGTAGCGGACGTAATGACACGTGCACCGAAGGCAACAACGCCGGACGAACTTGGCAGCGCCGTCGTGTACCAGATGGAGCAGTCAGGCATAATGGCGATGCCGGTCGTTGATTCTACCGGAACCGTGGCCGGTGTAGTGCACCTGCACGACCTTATGCGATCGGGGACGGCTTGATCCGAACCGCCGGCGTGCTGGCCCTTGGCGGCCTCTTTTTGGCCGCGGCGTGCACGAAAGTGGAGAGTCCTCCGCTCGGCGGCGGTCGCGACGTGCTCGCGGATTCCGCCGATCAGGTCATGTTTGCGGCGAAATTCGCGATCACCGACAAAGGGCTGCGGCGCGCTGACATTCAGAGCGATACGGCCTACTTCTTCAATCAGAACACTCGGATAGTCCTGCGGCCGCTGGAGGGCACGTTCTTCAGTTCGAACGGTGCCAAGGATGGCATCATTCAGGCGCGCGAGGGCACCTACGACACTCGGTCAGGCGTACTCGAAGCGCACGGCGACGTGCTCATCATCACGCTGGACGGCAAGCGACTCGAAACTGTATACGCGAAGTTCGACCAGCGCCTGAACGTGATCATGAGCGACAGCGCGTTTTTCATGTCGCAGCCCGACAAGGAAATTCGCGGGATTGGGTTCACCTCCGACCCAGACCTGACCACGTTTCGTGTGGCGAAGTTGCTGAGCGCCAAGGCCGGCATCGTTTCGCTTCCACAATGACCCGTCGATTCGCTCGTGTGCCTTTGCTTGTGACGATCGCCGGCCTCGCGGGCGCTGCGATCGCCGGCGGTTCGGTGCCCGACACGAATGGTCGCGCCGCCGCCACGTTGCGCGAGCAGCAGGGCGGCCGCGATTGCGCGCTCGAGTTCAGGGCGGTGATCACGAACGGCGTGGCAACGACGCGATTTCAGTCGATCCCGGCCTCTCCCACTCGATCCAACTATTTCGCCGGCGGGGGAGTCGACGCGTTCTGCACGAATAGCGACCAACGACTGCTTTCCGACAGTGCGGAGCAGTACGGCGATCGGCGGCTCCTGTATCTGATCGGGAACGTGCACTACAGCGAGAATCGCGTCGAGCTAACCGCAGATCTGATCACCTATTACATGGCTGAGGAGCGTCTGGTTGCCGAGGGCAACGTCGTTGGGCGCACGAGCACCGGGACACGCTTTCGTGGGCCGCGTGCCGTGTACCTGAGGGCGAAACCGGGACTGCGCGACCGTTCAAGACTCGACGCCGGCGGCCGACCTGATACCTGGATCAGCGGCGCCGACGCAGGCACCGACGGCGTTGAGCAGGACTCAACCCATGTGCTGGCCGATTCGATCATCAGCGACAACGATTCGCTCATCTATGCCAGAGGAAATGTGGAGATCCTCCGGCCGGACCTGTCAGCGACCGCTGATTCCGCGATGCTCGATCAGGGTAATGAAATCGCGGCGCTACGGCGTTCGCCGCGCGTAGTTGGTCGTGGCGAGCGCAAGTTTACGCTCGAAGGCACTGAGATCGACATCTTCTCCCGCAATAGACAGGCGGAACGTGTGCGCAGCGCCGGATCGGCCAAGGCCACGAGCGACGAGGTTCTACTCGCTGCAGACACGATTGACCTCCGAATCACTGAGCAGCAGTTATCGCGCGCGATTGCGTGGGGCACGGGTGGAGCACGGGCCACGCAGGACGCGCGCGATATTACGGCCGATTCGATCGACGTGAACATGCCGGGGCAGGTCCTGCATAGCATGCACGCCGTTCGCCGCGCCCGCGCCGAATCGCTCGCGGATTCGACCACGATCCGTTCAAATGAACACGACTGGTTTGCCGGCGACACGATCGTGGCAACTTTCGATACGCTGGCGCCGGGCGACAGCGGAGCCGCAGGCATCCGGAGGCTCGAAGCGCTGGGATCGGCGCAGTCCTGGCAGCAGGCCGCGCGTGACGGCGCTACTGTACCGGATTCGATGCCGGCGATCAACTACATGGCAGGTCAGTCGATCGCCGTTGAGTTCGGGTCGGACCGAACACTGAGCTTAGTGCGAGTGGTGGGCAAGGTTTCTGGCGTGCTCATGCAGCCGACCACTGACACATTGAAGCAGGCGCTTCCAGCGGCGGTCAAACGCCCACCCGTTCCGCCTGGGAGTAATCGATGACAGGGCTTCCACCGCTCGGTGAATCGGCGGAGCGCGCCGGCAACCCTTGGGAGGAGTACGTCAACCAGCATACCGGAGGCGACCGGTCGGCCGTGTTGGCACTCCATTCAATCGTGGAGGTTGCCGACGAGCAGGGCCAGGCGACGCTGCACGATATCGCAATAGCGAACTGGACCGCATATGTAGCTTCGATCCGCGCCGACGGCCGGGCCGCTGAAGCAGACGCCAATCGAGTATCGCTCGACGAGATTCGTCAGCACCTCGCGACGGTTGCGCTCCCAAGGCTCGTCGCAAGCGGAGCACTGGAGTTGGTACCCGAGCCTGGCGGCGGGACAGCCGATTCGTGGCGCGTGGCTTCCGCTGCATGGCCCGCGGTGTTGGCAGATCGCGACGGGTTGCTCGCTGCTCTTCGCGCCGCGAGCGAGCACGGGGTGACGCGCCGAGCGAGCGTCGAGCGCGTCGCAGGGTCGAGCGTGCTGCGGGCCGAAGGGCTCGTGAAGACATACAGCCGTCGTAACGTCGTCGACGATGTCGCGTTGGAAGTCCGGCAAGGCGAAATCGTAGGGCTGCTCGGCCCGAATGGAGCCGGCAAAACGACCACGTTCTACATGATCGTTGGCCTGGTGCCACCCAACCAAGGTCGCATTTTCTTCGACGGTGACGACATAACGCGAACGCCGATGTATAAGCGCGCGCGCCGTGGCATCGGCTATCTCTCACAGGAGCCGTCGATCTTCCGGAAGCTCACGGTCGAGGAGAATATCCTCGCCATTCTGGAAATGCTGGACCTGAGCGACGCCGACCGGGACGCGCGCCTAGAATCGCTCCTCGACGAGCTCGGCATCAAACGTTTGCGCAAAACCAAGGCATATGCGCTCTCCGGCGGCGAGCGCCGGCGTCTGGAGATCACGCGTGCGCTCGTGACGTCGCCGAAGTTCATGCTGCTCGACGAGCCGTTCGCCGGCGTGGATCCCATCGCTGTGCATGACATTCAGCAGATCGTGGCGGGCCTCAAGGATCGAGGCATCGGAGTCCTGATCACCGACCACAACGTCGAACAGACGTTGGACATCGTCGACCGTGCCTACATCGTATTCGACGGACGCGTCAAGGCGTCGGGGACGGTTCGTGAGTTGGTGTTCGATGACACGGTCGCGGACATCTATCTCGGGCCAACGTTGACCGCGCGATTGCGGGCGAGGTTCCTGGCCGAGCACGGGGCGTCCGGATGAAGACCGGTCTCAGCCAGTCCGTACGGCTAGGGCAGGAGCTGAAGATCAATCCGCGCCTGTATCAGGCGATGGACATGCTGTACATGCCGTTGCTCGACCTCCAGCAACACCTCAAGCAAGAGTTGCTCGTCAATCCATTTCTTGAACTCTCGGACGACGACGACCAGGAGGATGGGAGCGAAGACACGGGCGACGATTCGGATGGCACGGCCGAAGAGGACGCCAGCGCAGATGATGAGGCAGATGATGACGCTGCGCAGCAAAGCGAGGCAGATGGCGATCAGGCGGGCGATTCAGAAGACGAGATCGAAACGACAGACATTGTGGATCGGGTGGCGTCCACTGACGATTCTGTTTCGGACTCTGGCGACGATTCCGACAAGTGGGATCAGATTCTCAGTGACGGATTCGAGCCGGAAGGGGGAACGCACGCGCAGCGCGACGATCGCGAGTACTTCGAGCCGGTCTCGGTAGCCACGCGGGATCTTTCTGATCACTTGCGCGACCAGATTCAAATGCTCGAACTCACACCTCGCCGACTTCTTCTCGCGGACGAAGTCATCGGCAATATCGGTGACGACGGCTACCTGATCGGAGCGCTTGAGGAGATTCGCGACGGCATCAACGAAGTGGTCACGAAGGCTGCGGAGCACGAGGGCCGAGAAGCCGAGACGCTGCCGCTCTTCACCGACGCAGAAGTCCTGGCCATGTTGGAAACCGTTCAAGGGCTTGATCCGCCCGGCGTCGGTGCTCGCGACCTTCGTGAGTGCCTGCTGATTCAGCTTCGCGATGCTGGTCAAGCCGGGTCGCTTCCGGAACGCCTGGTTCGCGATCACTTCGACGAGCTCATCGCACACCGTTGGAACGACATCGCCCGGCAGATCGGCGGAACGCCACAGGACGTGCAGGCGGCGGCTGACGAGGTCGCGAAGCTCAGCCCGAAACCGGGTCTCGCCAATGCAGACCGGCCGGACAACTATGTCATGCCCGACTTGATCGTCGAAAAGGTTGACGGCGAGTATCTGGTGTTCACCAACGACGGAAACCTTCCGCGCCTGCGGTTGAGCAGATCGTATGTAGAGCTCGCGCGCAACCGCCGTTCGCTCGATGCCGAACAGAAGGAGTTCATCGCAAGCAAGCTCAATGCCGCCCAGTGGCTTGTGCAGGCAATTGAACAGCGTCGCCAGACGATGCTCAAGGTGATGCACTTCATCGTGAATCGGCAGCGAGAGTTCTTCGACAAGGGCATTCAGTATCTCAAGCCGCTCACGTTGCGCGAGGTTGCCGACGCGATCGACATGCATGAGAGCACCATCAGCCGCGTCACCAACGACAAGTACGCGCAGACCCCACGGGGAGTGCTCCCGCTCAAGTTCTTCTTCTCGAGTGGGCTCGCCACTATTGACGGAGAAGACGTGTCGGCCCGTGGCATCAAGGCAACCATCGAGTCGCTGGTCAAGGACGAAGATCCACAGCGACCGCTGACGGATCAGGCGATCGTCGATGTGTTGGAGGCGCAGGGTGTGCAAATTGCACGTCGCACGGTCGCCAAGTATCGGGAGCAACTCGGCGTCCTGTCCGCCCGGATGAGAAAGCGCGTATGACCACCCGTTCACCCGAAACGACCCCCGCCGTGGAAGCCACCAAAACCAGTGTCGATGTGTCCGTCCTCGTGCCTGCCCGCGACGAGGCCGAAAACCTTCCGGTATTTCTCGACCTCTGTGCCGAGGCGTTTCGTGATCGCCGGGAGCGCTACGAAGTCATCGTTATCGACGACGGTTCTCGCGACGACACACCGCGTGTGCTGACGCAGGCGGAGGCGCGGCACCCGTTCGTGCGGGTCGTGCGGCACCGGAGCAGTCGCGGAATCGCGGACGCGCTGCGGTCCGGCTACCTCGCCGCCCGGGCAGATGTGCTCGTGTTTTACCCAGCCGACTTGCAGTTCAAACCGGAGGACATCCCGCGCCTCGTCGCACCTGTGCTGGCTGGAGACGCGGACATCGTCACCGGTCGCAAGGAAGGGAAGTACGAAAAGGCATTCATTTCGGGCGTCTACAACTGGCTGTCGCGGGTCCTGTTCCAGGTGCCAGTCAGGGACTTGAACAACGTGAAGGCCTACCGGCGCGAGATCATGGACGCACAGCCGGTGCGCCCAGACTGGCATCGATACATGATCGTGCTCGCGGCTGCTCAAGGCTTCACCATACGTGAAGTTCCGATCCCGCTTTATCCCCGGGCCGCAGGAAAGTCCAAATTTGGACTATCGAGGATTCCTATAGGCGTGCTCGACATGCTGGCCGTCTGGTTCGAACTCCGCTTCAGTCGGAAGCCGCTGCTCGCGTTTGGAATTCTGGGAGCATCGATGTTCGCAGTTGCGGCGATCGGTGGAGTGCTCGTGCTCACGATTGGATTGGGGACGCGACCTCTTTGGGCCGTCATCCAGACGTGCCTCACGCTCGGCTCGGTCTTCTTCGCTACCGGGATTCTCGGTGAACAGGTGGCCGCGCTCCGGTCGGAGCAGCGTGAGTTGCGGCGTCGGCTCGATGAGACGGTGAGCGCGTCACGCCGCGAGCAGTAGGCAATACCCACAATGCGGGCGCTTTTCGTCACGCACTCGTTTCCAAGGTTTGCCGGCGACGTAGCCGGGAACTTTGTGCTGCGCCTCGCGGTCGCGCTCCGCGGAGTCGGTGTTGACGTCACAGTCTTGGCACCCTCTGGCCCGGGACTTGGTGCCCGCGACGAGATTGCGGGAATCCCGATCGAGCGTTTCCGATACGCACCGACGTCCCTTGAAACGCTGGCGTACACCGGAACGATGGCGGAGCAGGTCGCCGGCTCGCTGCGAGGCAAGATCGCGCTCGCCGGAATGCTTGCCGGAGGCGCACGCGCGGTTTCTCGTGCGGTGGCGCGCCTCCGACCCGATGTAGTTCATGCGCACTGGTGGTTTCCGGCCGGGTTGATCACGGCCTTCGCTTCATCGGCGCGCCCGCTCGTGGCAACGTTTCACGGAAGTGACATTCGCTTGGCGAAAACTTCGGGCCTCGTGCCATCGGTTTTTCGCGCGGTGATGCGGCGTGTGTCAGCGACCACCGCCGTCAGCCAGTGGTTGGCCGACGGCGCGCGGGGGTTTGCCCCGGACTTGCGCGTTGACGTGGCACCTATGCCGGTCGACACGGATGTTTTTCCAGTCGCGGCAGATCCGCCTTCGTCGCGCGTGATGTTCGTCGGCAGACTGAATGCGCAGAAAGGCGTTAGCGATCTACTGACGGCCGTCGGGATGATGGGCGGCACAGCTGGTGTCGATATTGTCGGCGATGGCCCCGACCGCGGCATGCTCGAACAACTTGCGAACGCCGAGGGACTGGCAGCGCGGATATCCTGGCATGGTCAACTGCCCCAAACCGAGATCGCGCCGCTCTACCGTGCGGCATCGGCCGTCGCGATTCCGTCGCGCGACGAAGGGCTGGGCCTGGTCGCCGTGGAAGCGCTTCTGAGCGGCGCGGCCGTGGTAGCGTACCGCTCCGGTGGAGTGGCTGAGTTGGTGGACCACGGGACCACGGGCTTGCTGGTGGAGCCCGGAGATGTTCGGGCCTTCGCCGATGCGCTAGACGCTCTCGTCAAGGATCCGTCGCGGGCGCGCCGCATGGGCGCTGCCGGACGAACGCGAATGCTGTCCAGATTCTCGGCCAGTACCGCCGCTCGGGCGTATGCGGACATCTATGCGTCGGTCGTTCAATGACACGTCGTCAGCTCTGGCGCGGTGTCCAGGTCATGGCCGTGTTCGCGGTGCTCTTCTACGTTGGGCGCCGGATTGCCTCGCAATGGGGAGAGCTCGCGGCCCTGCCGGCTACGATCAGCGTGGACTGGCCGGCCGTGCTGGGCTCGGCAGCAGTTGTGCTGGCGAGCTACGTCGTGCTGATCTGGACCTGGCAACGTACGGTGCAGGCGTGGGGCGAACGTCTCTCGTTTCGCGACGCCAGTCGCATCTGGTTTGTGTCGAATCTCGGCCGGTACGTGCCTGGGAAGGTCTGGCAGATCGGCGCCATGGGGGTGCTGGCGCAGCGAGTTGGCGTATCACCAGTAGCGGCCGTTGGATCTTCACTCGTGATATCGGTGGTAAACGTGCTCGCCGGCGTTGCGGTCGTTGCAGCATGCGGGGCAGGGGCCATGGGCGAACCGGCGTGGACCATTCCCATCGTCGTCGTCCTGACGCTCGGCGTCGTCGCCACGCCGTGGCTCACGCCGTACGTCGGGCGTGCCGCGTCCATGGTGCTTCGCCGAGACATCCGCATACCTGCGCTTCCGCATTCATCGATCTGGACAGCCGCAGCGGGGTGTACTGTGGCCTGGCTACTCTACGGCCTCGCGTTTCGCCTCCTTCATATCTCATTGCTTGGATATCCGACTGGCGACCTCGCGCGCTCGACGGCAGCTTTCGCCGGCTCGTACATAGCCGGTTTCTTGGCCCTCTTTACCCCCGGCGGCCTCGGTGTACGTGAGGACATATTGCAGCGCCTACTCCCGCAGTTGGAGATCGCCAGCGGAGCTGAGGCGTGGCTCGTCGTACTGGCTTCTCGAGCGTGGCTTACCATCCTCGAGGTCATTCCGGGCCTATTGTACCTGATGTTCGCTCGGCGGTCCGCCAATCCGTCTTCCGCCACTACAGAATGAACAAAGAGCAGGCTACCCCGTTCGTTCACTTCACGCCGCGCTTCGCCTCAGCTTGGGCGGCGGTGACGTATCTCGCGTGCACACTGTCGCTGGCCTGGCCGGCGTTGTTCGGGCGATTCCTCGTGAATGCCAACAGCGATCAGTTCATCGCAGGGTATGCGTTCCGGGAGTTCGCGGCCAGTTTCGAACGCGCCAACGCGGCGTTCCCGCTGTGGAATCCCTATTTGCAAGGTGGGATGCCATTCGTCGCGGCGATGCATGGAGACACGTTCTACCCGACATTTTTGCTACGCCTCATCATGCCGGTTGATGCGGCGATGTCGTGGGGAATGGTCGCGCACTTCTTTCTCTGCGGCATGGCGGCCTACTGGTTCTTGAGGATCGCGGCCCGCATGTCGTTCTTCGGGGCGCTCGTCGGCGGCCTGGCATACATGATGACCGGCTTTGTCTCGTCGCTGCTTTCGGCCGGCCACGACGGCAAGCTTTTCGTCAACGCACTCTTTCCTGTGTTGCTGATCGTGTTGACGTGGGCCATCAGGGACGGCAGACGCTGGGCATTCGGCGCCACCGCGATCGTGGTCGGCCTCACGCTGCTCACGCCGCACCCGCAGCTGTTCGAACAGGTCATGCTGGTGGCGGCAGCCTGGTCGCTGTATCTGGCTTTTGACGGGCCTAATCCATTGCCTCGATCAGTCGTGATCCCACGATTGGCGTTCGCGCTCGCGGCGGTCGCTGTCGGCGTGGCAATGGGTGCGATTCAGTACTTGCCGGTGGTTGAATACACGGCGTGGTCACCACGAGCGGACGCGTTTACCTACGAAATAGCGACGTCGTACTCGTTCCCCCTCGAAGAGTTGTTCAATCTGTACCTCCCGCAGTTTTCGGGGATCCTCGACAATTACTGGGGCCGTAACGGCATCCACTTTCACAGCGAGTATGCCGGCGCTGCTGTGCTGGTGCTGGCCGGACTCGGATTCGGAGCCGCGACTACGGCGGCGCGGCGCGGATTCATGCGCTTTTGGCTCGGCACGGGAATAGTCGCGTTGCTCTGGGCACTCGGCGGAGCGACGCCATTCTACCGACTTGTCTACGCCCTGGTTCCGATGGTGAAGCACATGCGGGCGCCAAGCACGATTTTTTACATCACGGCTTTTGCGATCGCGATTTTCGCAGCCGCTGGCACTGAGCGGGTTCTTGAACGGCGTGCAGGTCGGCGATACCTGATTGCGTGCGGGGCAGCAGCGCTACTCGTGACGCTGCTTGCGCTGTCCGGCGGGCTGACCAGCCTGGCCCATTCGCTCGTGGTCATTCCACAGTTTGCCGATCGGGTGGATGCAGGCGCACTAGAGCTCCAGATCGGGGCTGTGCGATCTCTTGTGTTCACCCTGCTCACGCTCGGTACCATCGCGGTCGCAACCAGTGGCCGGCTCAACGGTCGGGTTGTCGGCGCGGTACTCGCGATTGTAGTCGCGGCCGATTTGTGGACCGTGGAACGGAAATACTGGGGATCAGTACCGTCGGCCGCCACCGCGTTCGAAACCGACTCGACCATTGAATACCTCAAAGCGGCAGCTGGAGCAGACACTTCGCTGACGCCGCACCGGACGTTCTCGTTCCTCGACCGTTCGCAGCCGACCGCACCAACGGAGCCTTATCTCGTCGGCGACGGACTGATGGTGCATCGAGTCCGCCAAACATTTGGGTACCACGGGAACCAGATCGGCCGGTACAAGGTATTTGAGACTGACGAGATGATGTTCAATCCGACCACCTGGGCACTCACGAACACGAAGTACTTGCTCATTAACAACGATTCTGTCGAAATCCCGGGTGGCAGGCGAGTCGTCGGGCCGGTTTTGAATGCGGCAGGCACTCGCGTGAACCTGTACGAACTTCCCAATGACAATACGTTTGCGTGGGTGACTCCCGCGATCGTGAAGTATTCGGCGGACCAGGTGTTGGGAGCGATTCGGCTACCCAACTTCCCGGTACGTAGCGTGGCCCTCGTCGAACCGGAAGCGGAAGTAGATGGCGTGAATCTCACCGCAATTCCGGCCGAGCTCCCAATCACAGTCACGACCACAGCGTATTCACCCGGTCGAATCAGTCTTTCCCTCAGCTCGGCCGCGCCAGAAGGGTCTGCATTGGTCGTCTCGGAGAATTACTATCCTGGATGGTTGGCGACTGTCGACGGAGTTTCAGTAAAACCTGAGCGCATGGATTATGTGCTGATCGGCGTCCCTCTTCCTGCCGGAGCGAGAAGGGTGGAGCTCACCTTTACCAGTCCAGCGTACGCGACCGGCAAGGCGATCACACTCGCCGCGCTAATAGCGTCTGTGCTTGCGCTGGTTGCGGGGTTGTTCCCGTTTGGCCGAGGCAGTCGCCACGGCGACGTCGCGCAGGGGACTGTCTCTGAGGCACGCGTGGCCTGATGTCGGAGAAAGTGCTTGTCATCGTTCCGACGTACAACGAGACGGAGAATATCCGGGAGATAATTTCGGTTACGCTGGCATCCACCGTCCGGACTGAGATCCTGGTCGTCGACGACAACTCCCCTGACGGTACGGGTTCGATCGTCGAGGCAATCGCTGCAACCGACGAACGCGTTCATCTGCTTCGACGGGCGGCAAAGATGGGCCTCGGCACGGCTTATCGGGATGGGTTTCGGTGGGCCCTGGAGCGCGACTATGAGTACATCATGGAGATGGACGCTGACTTCAGTCACGATCCGAACGAGATTCCCAATTTCATTGAGGCGGCGCAATCGGCCGACTTCGTGCTTGGATCCCGGTACCTCGACGGAAACGTCACGGTGGTCGACTGGCCCATGGCGCGGCTGATGCTCAGCTACTTCGCGAACGTCTACGCTCGGATCGTTACGGGCATGAAGCTCTGGGACGCGACCGGAGGCTACAAATGCTTCCATCGGCGTGTACTCGAGGCCATTGACCTGAACGATGTGAGCTCGAACGGGTATGGCTTTCAGATCGAGATGAGTTTCCGCGCGTTCCGGAAGGGGTTCAAGGCGAAGGAAATCCCCATTGTATTCACCGATCGCACGTACGGCACGAGCAAGATGCACGGCGGAATCGTTCGTGAGGCGGTATTCATGGTCTGGCGCCTCCGCTGGTGGGCAATGGTCGGTCGTTTGTGAGATCGGTTGTGTCTGGGGCAGGGACCGAGTTGGTGCGCCTATGGCGCCGGCTCCCGTGACGGCGGGCGTACGGTTCTGGAAAATGACCGGTTCGGGCAACGACTTCGTGTTTATCGACGAAAGCACCCAGGCCACCACTGGGCTCGACACCCCGGACTCCATTCGCCGTATTTGCTCTCGAACCGACGGCGTCGGCGCAGACGGAGTCGTCTTTCTGCGACACGGAGGATCCGACGGAACCGCTATCCGCTACTACAACTGTGATGGAAGCCGCGGCGAACTCTGCGGAAACGCATCGCTGTGCACCGCGAACCTGTCGGTGCAGCTCGGCTTGGGCGGGGCGGGCGGTTTCACGTTTGGAACCGACGTCGGCCAAATGCAGGCCCGGATCGTCAACGGGAGTCCTGAGATAGATCTTCAGCCGGTCAGCGACGTGGCAGCCAACGCCGGAATCAGTCTGGAACGGGGCGAGCTTCGGATCGGATACGCCAATACCGGGGTGCCGCACCTCGTGGTCCTGGTAAGCGACGCCGAAGCCGTGAACCTGGCCGCACGCGGAGCGCCATTGCGACACCATCCGACGCTGTCAGCAGGGGCGAACGTCAACTTCGTGGCAAAGACAGCCGCTGGATGGCGGATGCGGACCTACGAACGTGGTGTCGAGGGTGAGACGCTTGCTTGCGGCACTGGCGCGGTAGCCTGTGCGATCATGCTCGCCAGCTGGGGCTTGGCTGAGGACGGCTCGGTGGACCTGCTCACAAGTTCCGGCCGAACCCTAACAGTGTCTTTAGGGCGGCGTCCGGACGGTTACAGCCCCTCATTGCGGGGCGAGGGCAGGATCGTGTTCACCGGCCACTTAGTCGATCTGTGACCGCCTTATCCACAGGGTTGTTGCTAAGTACTTTACATAATACATATTATACGTACTACTCCTACTTAACGACCTGCACGATGTGAGTGCTGTAACTTGCTATCCCCAGACGGTTTACATCAGTGAGGTGCTACGGCGTGGCGGCTTTGGCGTCCATCTCGCCAAGACGGACGCGGGCCTCCGTCATGACCGGTGAGTCCGTAATGGATGCCAGTTCAGCCCAAATCACTCGAGCATCAGCCGGCCTGCCGGCGATCGTAAGCATTCTGGCGGCATCGGCCCGGTATAGCTGCCGTTCGGTCGGAAACTGAGCTTTGTCGGCAGCCATCATCAGGTGCTCAGCGGCTTCTGCCGGGCGCCCAGAATCCGCGTATCCGGCTGCCATCAGTTCTTCCACAACCGCGGCGAACTGGACTGGGGCTCCGCCCTGAATCTCGCTCAGCTGGCTGATTCCCTCGTCGTACTTGGCCTCGCCGTACAGCAACTGAGCAAGGAGCATTCCCGCCTGCGTCGCCCCGGTGGTGCCAGGATACCGGGTCACCAGCTTCTCGAGGTCCGATTTGGCTAGAGCCGCATTCCCCGAGTAGTAGGCGCCTTGGGCAGCGACCATGGCTGCGTCGGCCCGGTCATTCTTGAGGCGGATCGACTGCTGCCAGAAAGCGAATGCTGAGCCGCCAACCACAACCGCGCTGACGGTGATCAGCAGAGGGCGGCTGCGAGCGACGACCCAGTCTTTTATGCGTTCGGCGTCCCAGTCGTTATCTGGCTTCGACACCGGTGATGACGTGCCCATTCTGTGTGTTCTCCGGAAATCTTGAAAGTAGTGGCGCGACGGCTCCGACGGGAGCGTTTGTGGGTCAATAAATGCCCCCGGCCTGACTCGAACAGGCGACCTAGCGTTTAGGAAACGCTTGCTCTATCCAGCTGAGCTACGGGGGCGTTCGTGAAGGCTACAAGTTCCGGCGCGCGGAAGGTAGCCCGTCAGTAGGTCAGCAGCGCGTGGACGTCCCGTCCGGCAAGCCTCGCGCGGCCGCCGAGCTCGGTGAGTTCAAGCAGAAAGACGCAGCCGGCGACGCGAGCCCCCGCACTCTCGACCAAGCGGCACGCGGCCAACGCCGTACCTCCGGTGGCGAGCACGTCATCGACGATGAGCACGCGAGCCCCGGCCGTCAACGCATCAGCATGAATCTCGAGCGCGTCGGAGCCGTATTCGAGCGCGTACTCTTCGCGGATCGTCTTGGCCGGAAGCTTGCCAGGCTTTCGTGCGGGAATGAACGGCACGCGTAGCGCCTGAGCTATCGGAGCGCCAAATATGAATCCGCGACTTTCAATTCCCAGCGCGTGCGTGAGGCCGGCATCCGCATGGAACGCTCCCATGGCCGCAGTCACCGCAACAAATAACCGTTCATTTCCAAGCAGTGGCGTAATGTCGCGAAACAATATCCCAGGTTTGGGAAAATCGGCAACATCTCGGATGGCCGCTCTGGCCTCCACGCGAAGCGCCGCGAGGCGCCGCTCCACTTCGCTCACTCGGCCCATCCATGGTCGCCAACGAGTGGAACGAACCGTACCGGATCGTACGCCTGCTCCAACACCCGAGTTCCCTTTCGCTCAACGAGGACGAGGCGCTGTACGTCTCGATCGCCAACTGGCACGAGCAGGCGCCCGCCGTCCGCAAGCTGGTCCACGAGTGGCTGCGGAATCTCCGGTGAGCCGGCTCCCACTACGATCGCGTCAAACGGCGCGTGTTCCCTCCAGCCGGCAGTGCCGTCGGCAACGGCGAGATACACGTTCGACACATTGGCAACCCGCAATGCCTCCTCGGCCTGCCTGAGCAGCGCTTCCACCCGCTCGACGCTATAGATCACCAGAGCGAGCTTGCTGAGGAGGGCGGTCTGATACCCGGAGCCGGTGCCCACCTCGAGTACGCGCTCACTTCCGGTGAGCCTCAGCAGTTCGAGTGATCGGGCGTGCACAAACGGCTGGCTGATCGTCTGCCCGCTCCCGATCGGAAGCGCCCCGTCTTCATATGCCCGATGACGCACTCCCGACGGAACGAATGCGTGCCGCGGAGTCAGTTCGATGGCACGCAACACGGCTGGGTCGACGATTCCCTTTCCCTTCAACTCCTCGACCAGGCGTCGCCGCGCGCCCGACAGCGGAGCAACGGCCGAGGCTATGGGTCGATCCACCATTTCGCTGCGTCCTCGAGTCGAGCCTGATGGGTGATATCCAGGTGCAACGGAGTGACAGACACATATCCGCCGCGCACTGCGTCGATGTCGGTCCCTGCGCCTTCTGTCCAAGTCACAGATCCGCCACCGATCCAGAAAATCGGTTTTCCCCACGGATCCGTCATTCGGGCAATTGAGTCTGAAAACACGCGACGGCCAAGGCGAGTCAGCTTAATGCCTCGGATTTCCTGCGCCGGCACTGGCGGAATATTCACGTTCAGCAACGTGTCCGGCGGAAACGCTGGCAGCGACGTGAGATGGCGCAACAACGCACACAGCGGCTCGACGTGCTGGTCGAGATCCATCGCACTTCCCGCACCCTGACGACCGGCAAAGCTCACAGCGATCGACGGCACGCCGAGCGCTAGTCCTTCCATCGCCGCAGCCACGGTTCCCGAATAGAGGACATCTTCGCCCATGTTCGGTCCGTGGTTGATGCCACTCAGGACAAAATCAGGCCGGTCCGGCATAAGCGCTTCAATCGCAAGCATCACGCAGTCGGTAGGCGTTCCATCCACCTGCCACCGTCGTGGTCCGAGCTGAACAGGACGCAAAGGATGATGCAGCGTCAGCGAATGGCTCGTGGCGCTCTGTTCCCTGTCGGGCGCGACCACGAACACTTCGCCGAGCGGCGAGGCGGCCCGTTCAAGACACGCGAGGCCGGTGGCAAGCACTCCGTCGTCGTTGCTGCACAGCAATCGCATCAGTCGGCGTCTCCGTTAAGGACCGCCGCGATGTCGCGCAGCTCGCGCTCGATCAACCTGATGGACTCAACGTCGAGTCCGGTTCGTGCCGCCGGCTTCAACCCGCCCGCTCGTCGGTCTTCGTCGAGTTTCTGGCGTGCACCTTCAATCGTGTATTTCTCATCGTATAGCAGGTGCTTGACCAGCAACACGAGTTCGATTTCTCTCCGCTGATAAACTCGGTTCCCCGATCGGTTCTTTGCCGGGTTCAGGAACCGAAACTGCGATTCCCAATAGCGCAGCACGTGCGGTTTCAGGTCAGTGAGCTCGCACACTTCGCCAATGGAGAAGAACTCCTGGACGGGCTCGGGTTTCTCGTGCGCGCGTGTCGCCATCAGTCCTCCTCGCCACGCAAGTCGCGCGTCATCAGTTCGACGAGCGCCCACCTGGCCGGCTGTCGCTCGAAAAGCACTCTATGCACGGCTGCCACGATAGGCATCTCCACGGATTCGCGGGCCGCCAGCGCGAAAGCGCTTTCGGTTGTCGTGACGCCCTCGGCGACGGTTTGGCGGCCGGCGAGCACGTCGGCAAGAGTTTGGCCGCGACCGATCTCGAGCCCAACGGCGCGATTCCGCGAAAGGGCTCCGGTGCACGTAAGCACCAGATCGCCGACCCCGGCGAGTCCTGCGAATGTCACCGCACGAGCACCAAGGCGCGTCCCAAGGCGCGTCATCTCCGCCAAACCTCTCGTGATCAGCGCTGCGCGGGCGTTGAAGCCAAGTTCCAGGCCGTCGGAGATCCCAGTCGCGACCGCTATCACGTTCTTCAACGCGCCGCCCAGTTCGACGCCTATGACATCGTCGTGTGTATAGACACGGAAACTCTGCGAACTGAACAGTTCCTGTGCATGTGACGCGGCGCGGGCGTCCGTCGAGGCGACAACAATCGCGGTGGGTTGGCGTGCCGCGACCTCGGCCGCGAAACTGGGTCCGGAAAGCGCAACGACGGGACGACCCGGCAGCTCCTGCTCAGCGACTTCCGTCATCAAAGCCAGAGTCCCGCGTTCGATCCCCTTGGTTGCTACAACCACCGCAGCGTCGGCGCGTGTGACGCCAGCGCAGTCCTTGAGCACCTCGCGCAATACGTGACTCGGGGACGCCAGCACTACCAGCTCGGCGCCGTCCAGAACTTCAGCCTTGTCCGTTGCCGCGCGCAATCCTGGGAGAAGCGCCACACCCGGAAGAAAGCGTCGATTCTCGTGGGTCGCAGAAATCGATTCCGCTACGTCCAACTCCAGCGCCCAAATGGCCGTGTCGTGGCCGTTCTCGGTCAGAACGTTCGCGAGCGCTGTGCCCCACGCACCCGCGCCTATCACGGCGCACTTCACGCAGCCTCCTTAGGCCGGCGGCTGAAGCGAGGTTCGATGCCGGCGAGGAGACGCTTGATATTGCCGCGATGCGCCCAGATGACGAACACCGCGACGACGCCGCTCGCCGTGATCGCAGCGACGTCGCCTGCCATACCCCATTGGAGGAACGGCAGCGCCGCGGCCGCAACGATGGAAGCGAGCGAGATGAATCGCGTCGTGGCCGCAACTGCGACGAAAACCAAGAGGCAAATCGCCATTGGCATCGGCGTCAACGCAAAGAATACGCCCGCCGCGGTCGCTACTCCCTTCCCTCCTCCCTTCCACAAAAGGAAGACCGGCTTGGCATGACCCGCGATAGCCGCTCCACCAAACGCGAGTGCCCACCAGTTCAACGATTCCGCGGAAACGCCATCCACAATGAAACGCGGAATAAACAACGCCGGAACCGCACCCTTGATCATGTCCACCACAAGCACCGCGATAGCCGGGCCAGTGCCGAGTTCCCTGTACACGTTGGTCGCGCCGAGGTTGCCGGAGCCGACCGTCCGCAAATCGACACCCTTCGTCCAGCGACCGGCGAGATACGCGCTGGGCAAAGAGCCGCAAACGTATGCAACCGCGAGCCCGACGACGACGGCCGCAGTCACGCGGATTTCCGTCGCAGAAGAATGCGCAACGGATTGCCGCGAAAGCCCCACTGCTCCCGGAACCCGTTGTGCAGATACCGCACGTAGTGCTCAGCGACCAGATCCGGGTGATTGCAGAAAATGGCTATCGAGGGCGGAATGGCGTCGACCTGCGTAGCGTACGTGAGTTTGATCTCATTGCCCGCGGCCTGCGGCGGCTGAAGTCTCGCCACGAGCGCACGGAGCGCATCGTTGACTTCGGACGTCGAAATGTGCCTGTGCCGTTGCGCATCGACCTCGAGAACGATTTCGAGGATCTTCGTCACGCGCATTCCGGTGAGCGCGCTCGTGAACACAAACGGCACGAAGCGCAGGAACGGCGCCTTATCGCCGCACTCCTTCTCGAAATGCGGGGCTGTCTTGTCGTCCTTTTCCTTCGCATCCCATTTGTTGACGACGACAATCAAGGCGCGTCCAGCTTCCCACGCCAGAGCAGCGATCTTGAGGTCCTGATTGTGCAGTCCCAGCGTTGCATCAATTACGAGCAGGCAGATATCGGCCCGGTCAATGGCGCGCCGGCTCCTCAGCGATGAGTAGAACTCCACGCCGTCATCAACCCTCGACTGCCGTCGCAAGCCTGCCGTATCAACGAAGATGAGCGGCCGGGAATGGTACGTGTACGGCGAATCGATCGCGTCGCGCGTCGTGCCTGCGTCCGCCGCCACGACGTGACGTTCTTCGCCCAGAAGCCGATTGATCAGCGATGACTTGCCCACGTTGGGCCGGCCCACGACCGCGATGCGGAGCGAGGACGCGTCTTCGCCGGCATGCGTGTCGGGGAGTCGCCGTACAAGCTCATCCAGAAGATCTCCGGAGTTCTTGCCGTTCTGGGCCGATACGGGGATTGGATCGCCCGCCCCCAGGTTGTAGAACTCGTAGAAATCTGTACTCCGCGGATCATCGACCTTGTTGGCGACGACGATCCAAGGCTTCCCTGATTCACGGAGTAGTGCCACGATGTGCGCGTCGCTTGGATGGAGCCCAACCTTCGCGTCCATCACCAGCAAGAGTAGATCAGCTTCGGCGATAGCTACGGACACCTGACGGCGGATCTCTGCGTCCATGGGGATGTCGTTGCCTTCTCGAAGCCCGCCGGTGTCGACGAGCCAAAACGATCGTCCATTCCATTCGGCGGCAGCAAAATGGCGATCTCGCGTCGTGCCGGCTTCATCGCTCACGATAGCCGAGTCATCACCGATGATGCGGTTGAACAGCGACGACTTGCCGACGTTCGGCCGTCCTATGATTGCAACAACTGGACGGCTCACATGGACTCCACTACTTCAGGAAAGGATTCGGCCGCGCCCATAACGTCGACGAAGTCGTATGATGGCTCGATCGGAACAGACACGGACGCTCTTACGGCATCGAGAGTGCTGTCGTCGAGGAATAGCCCGGCTTCGTTGATCGTCTCGGCCGGAATGAGTGCCAGGTCGAGGTCGGTACGACCCGCCAATGCTCGCGTGATATCAGCGCCAACCAGGAGGCCGGCGGCTGTCGTCGTTGGTCCGAACAGTGAGTTCGAAGTTTCGATGATCTCAAAAGTTGCACCGGTCGCGGCGACCAGTTGCGCGATGAGCGGCGGCATGAGCGGCGCCATGGACGCGCCGGTTACCACACCGATCCGCTTCCCGTCGAGTCGGCCGAGTCGTCCGAGCCCATCCAGCAATCGCGCCCGTAGCGAAGCTACCGCCCCGATGCCGTTCTCCACTTGCTCGAAGTCGCCATAAAACTCTGCCGCTGGCAAATCGCGTCCGGCGAGGAGGTACAGTTCGTCTGATCCGAAGACCCAAGTCGCACCACGTTCAGCGCGAGCTTTCGCGCCCCACTCTTCGGCTGTCGTCAGCAGCGCCAACGCCATGTCGGAGTCCATCGACTTGCCCGTGTACAGGTGCGAAAACTGCGTGAGTCCCACGGGGACGATCGCCACCGAACGCACCGCTTCGTTCAGGGCCCAGAGGTCGCGGAGCGACTCGGCGAGTACCTGACCGTCGTTGAGCCCCGGGACGACCACCATCTGGCAATGGAACTGGATCCCTCCGGCGGAGAGCATCCGGAGCTGTTCAATCACGTTTGGCACACGTGGATTGTTCAGCAGGATCTTGCGCGCTTCCCATGGCGTGGCGTGGACCGATACATAGAGCGGCGACAGACGGTACTCGAGAATCCGATCGATGTCGCGCTGCTTGAGATTCGACAGCGTGGCAAAGTTTCCGTACGCAAACGAAAGGCGATAGTCGTCGTCGCGGATGTACAGCGGCTTTCGGAGGCCCTTAGGCAGTCCTTCGACGAAACAAAACTCGCACCGATTTGCGCATCGCCGAACCGTAGGTGGCTCGAGTTCGACACCGAGTGAATCGCCGTCCGAACGCTCAATGTCGTAAACCACGGACTCGCCCGACGGGAGCGTCGCAGCCACCTCGAACGCGTCGTCCGCAGTGAGAAACTCCCAATCGAGAAAGTCGTCAATGGCGCGGCCGGATACCGAATGGAGTTCGGTGCCCGGCGTGATCTTCAACTCGTCTGCGATGCTTCCAGCGGCAACCCGGGCGACCCGTACCATTGATGTAAAATGTCATGCGAGCAGGCCAAAAGCAATCAGAAATAACGACTTGCGCTCACTCAGCCCCTGCCGCTTTGGTCGCCTCAATCCGGATCACGTCAGGAGATTTTCCCGTTGCAGCGGCCACCTTCGCGACGTCCTCGAACTCGGGTTTTGCCCTCGTAGACCCATCGGGCAACGATACGACCTTGAGATCGATGGCGTGCCCGAAGACCGTCACGGTGCGACTGATTCGAACCAGCGCTGTGCGCTCAGCCCGGGTGCGGCGCACGCCAATCGTGGTCGTATTCAGGAACAACGCCGCCTCGACGCGCTCAACCCCCTCCGGGGCGCACAGAACCTCTATTCGCGTGCCAGGGCGTCCCTTCTTCATCGCCACCTGCATGAGCGTTACATCGAGCGCACCAGCGTCACGCAGCGACGTCGCCGCAGCCGCGAGGTACTCGCCAGTCATGTCGTCGACGTCGCACGCCAACAGCACAACGGACTGGGAAGTTTCGTTCCCGACGGCGATGTCAGCGAGCATGATGCGCAGCGCATTCGCCCGCCCCTTGAAATCCTTCGTGCCGGCCCCATAGCCTGAACGCACTGGACGGTACGAATCCGGCACGCCACGCACCGCCAGCGTCCGAATCAGAGCGGCACCCGTG
The DNA here is from genome assembly GCA_027622655.1 of Gemmatimonadota bacterium. GTDB lineage: Bacteria > Gemmatimonadota > Gemmatimonadetes > Gemmatimonadales > Gemmatimonadaceae > Fen-1231. The sequence goes on from JAQBYI010000021.1 coordinate 25,678, forward strand.
GGAGTAGTGAGCTCTCCGCTCGCAGGGGGACCAGGACGGACATCAAAGCCTTCGAGTAGCCTCGCCACGGCCGGGGCCGGTACTGCCATGCGACCGTGCGCGGCGTCCACGAACCCGTCTCCGAGCGCGACCGTTCCGCAGAAGAGCGACTCAGCACCAATGATTTCGAGCCCCCAAATGGAGCCCACCACGTCAAGGATCGCATCCACGGCTCCGACCTCGTGCAGGTGCACCTTCTCAACCGTCGTGCCGTGCACCGCAGCTTCGGCCGTCGTCAGCAACTCGAACGCGTGGTTCGCCCGCTCCTTCACGGACGCTGGCGCTCCGCAGGCATCCACGATCGCACGGATGTGCTTGAGGTGGCGTCCGTGCGGCTGCGGCGGAATGGCAAAATCGACTTTTCGGCATGCAATATCGGCGCGCACGACGCGGGAAGTCCGCACCGAAACGCCGTCGAGCGCAAGCTCGCCCGGTAGCGCCTGCAGCCAGGCCTCATCGAGGCCGAGGTCGAGGAGCGCGCCGAGGAACATGTCGCCAGCAATGCCGGACGACGGTTCGATGATCGCTGCGCGGGTCATGGCAGAATGATATCCGTTACCAGCGATACGACGCGCCAGACCCGGTGTTGAACACCACCACTCGGGCATCCGGGTCAACGAGTCCGGCCGACGCGAGCATGCCTGCCACAGCAAGTGCGCAGCCGCCCTCGGGCGCAGCGTCGATCCCGCAAGTAGACGCGAGACGAAGCGTATCTGCGCGCATCGTATCCTCGTCCACGGCGAACGCACCGCCATTGCTGTCCTTGAGCGTCCGGAGCACGAGTCGGTCACCAAATGGACCGGGCACGCGTAGCCCGCTCGCGTGGGTGGCGGGATTCTCCCACGGTGTCGCATGGTCGGCACCGGCAGTGAACGCCCGCACGAGCGGTGCACATCCGGATGCCTGCGCTACGATCATCTTCGGAAGTCGCACGTCCGCGGCGAGCCAACCCCACTCAATCATTTCCTGGAACGCCTTCCAGATTCCAATCGTTCCCTCTCCGCCGCCCGTCGGATACACGAGCGCGTCCGGCAAGTCGCGCCAGCCGAATGCTTCGGCGATCTCGTAGCCCATCGTCTTCATCCCTTCAACGCGGTACGGCTCGCGCACGGTCGCCACGTTGAAGTATCCGCTCTCCGTGGCAAACGCTTTGGTTGCCTTGCCCGCGTCGCCAATGTGGCCATCAACGAGGACCAGCTCGGCACCATACGCCCGAATGCTTCCGAGAATCGGCGGTGGCGTCGTTTGTGGCGCATAAATGCGCGCCGGCATTCGCGCGGCGGCGGCGTACGCGGCGAGCGCAATTCCGGCGTTCCCGGCTGTCGGAACACACAACCCCTTCAGTCCAAGCGCCTTGGCCCGCGTCACTGCCATGCACAGCCCACGCGCCTTGAAACTGGCCGTCGGGTTCGATCCCTCGTCCTTGATCCAGACGCGCCCGACACCCGCATGCGCCGCGAACTCCGGCACCTCGATCAGTGGTGTCATTCCCTCGCCAAGCGATACCCGCACCTCACCATCGCGTATCGGCATAGTGTCTGAATACCGCCACATGGTCGGCTCGGTCGTCACGGAAGCCATCGCGGCAGGCCGATGCTTTACCATCAGCGGCAGCCCGCAGTCAGGGCAGACCGACGCCAGGCCGTCGCCCGAAGCCGTGTACGAACAGGCCGAGCAGTGGAGTGTCCATATCGCTTCCGTCATGACGCTGGTTCCGTGTCAGATGAGTGGGATTCAGTGGCAGGCGCTGGCGTACCGCTGGCTACGGGATCGCTCGACCGCAACGTTTGAAGAATCTTGTCGGCGGTCTTGCGGGAAAAACCTGGTACTGCGGCGATCGCATCCGGCGACGCTTCACGCACACCCTGGAGCGACCCAAACACACCGAGCAGTGCCCGCCGACGGCTGGGGCCCACGCCTGGTATGCGCAGCAACTCGGACGTAACAGTGCGAATCGTCCGTCGCTTTCGATTGTATGTCACGGCCGCTCGGTGCGCTTCGTCGCGTGCGCGTTGCAGCAGACGGAGCGCGGCCGAGCGGCGCGCCAGCCGCAGGGGCTCGGTCCGTCCGCGCATGAACACCTCTTCTTCTCGCTTTGCGAGCGCGATCACCGGGAGGTGCGCCAACTCCAGCGCGTCGAGGGCGTCGGAGGCAGCACTAAGTTGACCCTTTCCTCCATCGACGATGACGAGATCGGGCAGAGTCTTGGCCTCGTCCAAGCGCCGTCGGAAGTACCGGGAAACGACTTCGCGCATCGAGGTGAAGTCGTCGGGACCGCCGTCTTCCGTGAGGGACCTGATTCGCATCGTTCGATACTCGGCTCTCCGCGGCCGGCCATTCTCGAACCAGATCATCGCACCGACATTGTCCTTGCCCTGCGACGTTGAGTTGTCAAAGCAGACTATTGACCGCGGGATCTTCTGCAACCCCAGTTCTCGGCCTAGCGCATACACCGGATCTGCAGCGCGCTCGTCGGCCTCCATTCCCTCCAGTTTGAACTCTTCCAGGAGGTGGCGCGCGTTCTGGTCGGCGACATCGAGCAGTTCCCGTTTCTGGCCCCGCTGCGGGACACGAATCACCCCGCGGGGAGCGACTTGCTGCAGCAGCGCCTGATCGGAGAATTCGAACGGCACGAAGATCTCGGACGCCCGATCCTCACGAGCGAGAAACCCGGATGCCATGAACGCTCCAAGCACAGCTGCGTCGGAGGCATCTTCGACGTGCTCGAGAAGTCGATGCTCGCGCGCCAGCAACTTTCCATCCCGGACCACCAGGATTGCGACACACGCGTCGTCGCCGTCGCGCGCGTACCCGATCACATCGCGGTCCCCTCCGCCGACGTCTACCATCGCCGATGGTTCTTCGATTTGGGCGAGATGCCCAACCGCGTCGCGAAGTTCCGCAGCGCGCTCATAGTCCATGCGCTCGGATGCTTGCGCCATGCGCTCGCGGATACGCCGCATGACATCGTCTGTTCGACCGGCCAGGAACGCCACCACTTCGTCGATCATCTCGCGATAGTCACGCGCGGACTGCGCTCCGACGCACGGCCCCTTGCAGCGTTTGATGTAAAAGTCGAGGCACGCGCGCTCTGGCATGTCCGTTGGCATGTCGTAGCGGCACGACCGCACCGTGAAGATCCGCTTTACGACATTGAGCGCGCGCCACATCGCACCAACGTCGGTATATGGCCCAAAGTACCGGGCGCCATCGTCAATCAGCCGTCGAGTCACGAACACCCGAGGATACGGTTCCTGAACGGTGACTTTCACGAGCGGATATGACTTGTCGTCGCGAAGCAGGATGTTGAACCGCGGACGGTGCTCTTTGATGAGGTTGGACTCGAGCATCAGCGCGCTCTGTTCATCGGGCACTACGATCGTCTCGATCGCGGTGGCAATATCCATGAGGGCGCGCGTCTTTGGCTGCGAGAGGTCGTCGCCCGTGACATAGCTGCGCACCCTTGCCCGTAGGCGCTTCGCCTTACCAACGTAGATCACCGTTCCGTCCGCGGCCTTCCACAGGTATACACCCGGTGTGTCAGGCAGGTTGAGCGTCGCGTTTGCGACCTGTTCGGATATCATGGACCGGATCGGCGAGGACGCGAAATACGAGCAACTATTCGCGCCACTGTGGCGGCTGACTCCGGAACGGCGAGCGCGTGCGTCATCGCAAAGTATGCCACGCCGACTATCCCGAGGACGATGGCTCCGCTGGCCACCGGATTGAGGTTGACCGCTGCCACTTTCACGGCGAAACCGATCGCGCACGCGGCAACCGCCGAGCCCCAGAGTCGAGCCAGAAAGCCTGAGGGAAGTCCGGTGGGTCCGATGCGGGCATTGAGCTTCCGACGGAGCAAGGCGTACTCAATCCACGCCGCTGCACCGGCGCTCGCCGTCAACCCGGCCAGGCCCCACCGTGGCTCGATGTGCAGCCATCCGGGAACCAGGAGTGCGGCGACCGATCCAAGCGACGCGGCGATCGCGATCCTGATCATTGCGATGCGCACCGGAGTCGCGGTGTCGTGCAACGCGTACCAGGCCGAGTTGTACAGCCGTCCCATGGTACCCGCGAGCAAGCCAATCGAGGATCCGGCAAGCACGGCCCAGACCCATTCCGTGTCGCTCCGCTGGAATCGCCCCGTCTGGAGCACCGCGCCGGCCACCACATCCCCGAGGATAAGAAATGTCGCAGACGAAGGCACAACGAAAAACGCGATGCTGCGCAGCGACACATTCAATCGTCTACGGATCGCCTGTTCAATGTCCGCCGGTTTCTGCTCAGACATCTCCGTGAGCTCGCTTGCGGAAACCGACATGCCAAACACCGATACAGGGAGCATGTAGATGTTCTGCGCGTAGAGCAGGACGGCAGCCGCGCCGGGCGTCACCAGAGAGGCGATGAGTGTATCGATCCAGCCGCTCAGCTGCACGACGCCCCGGCCGAGCACTACCGGCACAAAGTTGGCGACGACGCGCCGGAACTCCGGCCGCGGCCGTGTTCCCGGCGAACGAAGCCGTGGCAGCTCGCGCGCAATCCAGGGAAGCTGAACAGCAAACTGCAACACACTGCCAAGCACCGCACCAATCGCTACGAGTTCCGCCGCGCCGTCCACGTCGCCAACGGATCCGCGCAGGAGCAGCGTCGCGATAATCGCCACGTTCCATACCACCGGAGCAGCGTAACTCACAAAGAACCGGCGATGCGCGTTCAGCACTCCCAGACACCACGCCGACAGTACCAGCAGGGCCATTCCGGGAAACAGGATCCGAACAAGGCGAACGGTGAATTCCTGCTTATCCGGGCCAAATCCAGCACCGATTATCGCCACGAGTGCCGGGGCCGCAGCGAAGCCAATCAGCACGACGCCGGCGCACACGAGCGACAGCGCGCCAAACACCGTTTTTGCAAGCCGTGCGGCGTCCTCGTCTCGTCCTTCCGCTCGCAGTCTGGCGTACACCGGCACGAACGACGCTGAGAGGACGCCTTCGCCGAGAAGGTTCTGCAACACGTTCGGAATCTTGAGCGCCACGCTCAATACGTCCGCCGCGTCCCCCACCCCGAGGTAGTGACCGAGTACACGCTGGCGGACGAGTCCAAAGACCCGACTGAGCATGATCCCCGCTGCGACGGCAATCGCGCCGCCGCGAGGCCGTGTCGCAGCGGGTGCGTCCGTCACCGGATGCCGATCAGACCGGCTGCGTGCACGGCGGCGCCTTCCTGGAGCCGTGCGATCAATGGCGCGCCATACCGCGCGAAAAACGGGATGTAGTTCAGCCTGCGTTCCTGCCGATCACCTTCCGGCTGGAGCGACGCGCGAATCGCCGCCAGATCACGAATCGCCTCCTCCTCACCCTTCGTCGCCGCCGCACGCAAGCGCCGTTCGAGACGTTCCACGCGGTGCAGCAGCTGTTTCCGCGCTCCCTCTACCACCTCGGGTGTCGACAATCGGGCCGCCTTCGCAGCGGTCGCAATGACGTTGAGGTGCTCGTCAACAGCCGACTGGAGCGCGGCGAGTGCGTCGCGCACGGCGGGAGCCATCGCACGGTCTCCGACCCGCCTCTCCGCCCGGTGCGGCACGCGGACGTCATCAATCATCATGCCGAGTCTGCCGAGCATCCGATCCACGGCTGGCTCGACGATCGTGGCCGACCAGCGCGGCACGGCGAGTGGCATGGGCGCACCCATGGCCTCTGCGACTGCCCCAACTTGCGCGAAGTACGCGAACTCCCCCGGTCCGGCGACGTAAGCGATGGTCGGAACGATTCGTCGCTCCACGATCGGGCGAAGGAGGACGTTCGCGGACAACACCACGTCATCTCGCCGTGCGGCATCACCAGCCTGCGAAAGCGGGACTCGTTCTTTTAGGCCGGTTGAGCTTCGGAAAACCAAAGACAGTCGCGGGACGCGAGCCACCTGCGCCCGGTACCCGGCCCGCTCAATAGAAACGCTTCGCATGCTGACGGCTTCATCGATCACCGCCGCGCGCCCGAGCGCCTCGATCAGGACCGGACGCGCTGCTCCGCGAACTGCCGGGTGCCACGCGTCGAGCACTGGCATCCCGAGGGGCTCCAGAACATGACGCAACAAGGCGACGTACGCACTCCCGACGGTCGCGTCGCCGCTATACGAAGCCCGAACCGCATCTACAAGCTGTTTGTCGGGAGCAGACCTGGTGGCTTCGGCAAACGAATCCAGTGCGTCTTGAATGCTGCCGAGCGGCATTTGCGACATGACAAGCCCGTCGTCGCCCGCCCGCTCAATGGCGATGCGGCGGCACTCCGCACCGATGGCCACGGTCGTAAAGCTCGCTTCGGCAAAGTCGGCATCGTCTGTCGCCGCCCAAAAGAGCGGCAGCGCGGGAATGCCGGTGACGTTCTCGAAGCGGGCCGCGAGCGCGATAGCCGTCATTGCCTTCAACCATGTGTAGCCCGGACCTCCAAACAGGCCAGGCTGCTGGCCGGTGGTTACCACCACACCGTGGCCAGCCGCGACCCGTTCCAGGCGCTCCCGCGCAGCACCCGTCGCGCCAATGGCCGGGCGCAGCGTTTCAAGCCATCGGGCGCCCGGAAAGCTCGAGCGAACGGTTTCTGCGTGACTGCGCCACTCCTCGGCACCGCGGGGCCGTGCCAAATACCAATCCTTGGGGACGGCCCCTTCCATCGCTGCGCGCGTCAGCGCCCCACCGCCGTACGGCTCGACGAGTATTCGTGCCATCGCGGCCCCGCTCACGTTGCGCTCACTTTGCGCTCATTTGTGGTACGGTTCGCCACGAATAATTGTACCCGCACGATAGAGCTGTTCGGCCAGTACCAACCTCGCCAACTCGTGCGACAGCGTCCATGGAGCGAGCGAGATTCGAGTTCTCGACGCGGCACGGACTGCCGCCGAGAGGCCGTGAGCGCCCCCTATCACGAAGCTCACATCGCGACCATCCTCGCGTTCGCGCTGCAGCCACATCGCGAACCGCTCCGACGTCATGACGGTGCCGCCCGGGTCGCACGCCACAACGTGTGCCCGAGTTCCAGCGACAGCGATAAGGCGTGCGCCTTCCTTGTCGCGGACCTGATCCGGCGACGCTCCGCGCCCGGATTCTTCGCGCACTTCGTGAATCTCCAACGGCCAGTAGTGTGCCGCCCGCCCTTCGTAGTCGCGTGCGGCCGGTCCTACAGATGGATGCCGCGCCTTTCCGACCACCGCCACGATGATTTTCACGCCGCGTCACCCGGCCGTCCCCAACGGCGTGACCGTCAGGCGTAGACGCCGCGAAGTCGGTGCACCGTCGCCACCCGGCTGATCGCCAACATGTACGCGGCCGTCCGCATGTTCACCTTGTGCTGCGTAGAAAGATCCAACACTGCGTCAAAGCTGCGCTCCATAATCGTGGTGAGCGATTTGTTCACGTTGTCTTCTGCCCAAAAATAGCCCTGGCGGTCTTGTACCCACTCGAAGTATGAGACGGTCGCACCACCCGCATTCGCGAGAATGTCCGGAACGACAAAGACTCCTTTCTCGTCCAGAATGGCATCGGCGGCTGCCGTGGTCGGACCGTTGGCGCCCTCACAGATGACTTTCGCCTTGATGTGCTTTGCGTTCTTCGTCGTGATGACGTTTTCGAGAGCCGCCGGAAGCAACACGTCAGTTTCACAGGTCAGCATCTCGCTATTCGAGACCGCGTCGCCCTTTGTGAAACCGGCAAGCGTCCGATTCTGCGCGACGTACGCGATCGCGCTCTCAACATCGATGCCCTTCGGATTCACGATTCCGGTTGTTCGATCGCTGATTCCAATGATCTTGCACCCTTCGCGTTCCAGCAGCTGTGCGGCAACGGATCCGACATTGCCGAACCCCTGGACAATCACGCTCGCTCCCTTGATCGGCATTCCGAGGTGTTCGAGCGCCCGCTTCGTCACAATCATGCAGCCACGACCAGTCGCCTCGCGGCGTCCCCGTGAACCGCCCATTTCCACCGGTTTGCCGGTGACGACAGCGGTCACTGTGTGGCCAACATGCATTGAGTAGGTGTCCATGATCCACGCCATGACACGTTCATTCGTGTTTACATCAGGCGCCGGCACATCAGAGTCGGGGCCGAGCGTCTGGATGATCGACGAGGTGTAGCGTCGGGTCAGCCGCTCCAGTTCGCCGACACTCATCTGGAGTGGGTCGCACACCACCCCGCCCTTTGATCCACCGAACGGAATGTCCACCACAGCGCACTTCCAGGTCATCCACGCCGCAAGAGCGGTGACTTCGTCGAGTGTGACGTTCAGGTCGAAGCGGATTCCACCCTTTGCCGGGCCGCGGGATGTGTTGTAGAGCACGCGAATGCCCGTGTACACCTCAACGTCACCGCTATCCAGCATCACCGGAATGGACGTGATAATCTGTTTTTCGGGATTGCGCAGCACCTTGTAGATGCCTGGCTCGAGATCGAGAAGCACCGCCGCGCGGTCAAACCGCGACATCATCGCTTCAAACGGATTCTCTTCCTGCAGAAAGCGATCTTTGTCAGGCCGGACGATCGGCGGCGTCGGCAACAGCAGGTCGGGGCTCATGCGATCGGTCCTCTGCCGGGCCAGCCGGCAATCGGTTGTCAGTTGTTTGCGGGCAGAGCAAGACGGCGGGCCAAACTCTCAAGAGATTCTCCGCCAACCTCTATGTGCACGCGCTGCGAAAGATACCATAAGGGCGGTGCCGAGGGGGGCCAGAGCGGCCCAAGTTTCACTGCGTCCTTCAGCGTACAAACCGTGTATGTGGCGCCCGCCGCGTCGTGTGCCAATTGGGCGACTTCCCGGGACGAATACTCGTGGTGGTCGCCGAACGCCCGCGATACAACGCGCGCGCTCGACGCACGCAACTGTGATTCGAATGATCGGTGGTCGCCAATTCCCGAAACGGCCAGCACAGCCATACCCGCCATGGAGTCCACCGGCGCCCGTTCCGAGCTTCCCCAGCGGACGAGCGCTTCGGGGGCGAGGTTAACAATGCTCAATTCGGCAGCCGGGGCTACCAGCCCGGCGTGCCCGAGAACCTCTCGCGCGTGAACGGGTGTCGCTCGCTTCCGCGTCACCACCACGTGCGTGGCTCGGCTCAGCGATTCAAACGGTTCACGCCATGGTCCGGCGGGCAGGAGCCGAATCTCGCGGTGGCGGTCTGCAGATATCAGGACGACGTCGGCATCGCGGCGAACGCGGCGATGCTGGAACCCATCGTCGAGCACAACGGCGGTCGCACCCGCAGCCCGCGCCCGTTGAGCCGACGCGACCCGATCGGCGCCCGGTTCAACAATGGCGTGTGGCGTCAAAAGGCGGTGAACCAGGATCTCGTCTCGACCGTAACCTCGAAGCAGGATCGCCGGGCTGCCGCCGTGTGCGGATATTCGCTCGGCTAGCCACGAAGCCACGGGCGTCTTCCCTGTTCCGCCAACCGTCAGATTTCCGACCGACACGGTTGGAACGCCGAGCGAGTGGGTCCGGAAAAGTCCCGAGTCGTACGCGCGGTTCCTCAGCGCCATCACCCCGCCATATGCCCAACTCGCCGGCTTCAGCGCGGCACGCAATGTCCGCGCTCCGACGGACGTTGACTCCCATCTGCGCTCGACCATGCGCTCACTCACCGACTTGCTCCTCCCGCGCGCGAAGGAGGGCTTCAAAGCGTGGTGCTTCCAGGGCTGCGCCTGCGGGCGTATCGGCCTCGACATACGTCGGAGCACTGAAATCCACGATGATTCGAGCGAACGGCTTGGGGATGATGAAACTGTCCCAACTGCGCAGTTGCCACGACCGGCTGACCGTGGCGTGCATGGTGACGATGGGCACTGACGCACGCTGCGCCGCGACCAGCGCTCCGGGGGAGAACTTCCGCGCTGGGCCTCGCGGGCCATCCGGGGTGATCGCGACCGTAGCGCCTTCTTTGAGTTCCCGCACCATCTGGATCAACGCCCTCGCACCGCCGCGCGTGCTCGACCCGCGAATCATGCTGAATCCCAGGCGAATCAGGAGGCGGGCGATAATTTCGCCGTCCCGGTGTTCACTCACGAGAACGCGCATCGGGAACTTGCGCACGGCGAACGCGAGTGGCAGCAACTGGCCGTGCCATAGCGCCAACACGTTTCCGGCGCGCGCGGCGTTCATGCCCCGCCACGCTGCGTCAAAGCGATACTCGACGCGCCAGGTGAACCCGAGCAACCTCAGGAGCGCCCATCCGAGTGGGACGCCGAGCGTGACCCTCCAGCTCGTTGCCGGAGCGGCCGTGCGCGCAGTGCCAGTGGGTGGTGCAGTCATCGCAACATCGCGGCCGCCATACTCGCCACGCGAGCGGACGCCCCCGGGTCTCCGAGCTTTTCCGCTACCTCGGCCAGCCCGGACTCCATGGCAATCCGTTCCGGCGACCCGCGTTCGAAGAGTGGATCCAACGCGTCTGCCACGCGCAGCGGCACGAAGTCGTCCTGAACAAACTCTGGTGCGATACTACGACCCGCGACAATATTCACCAAGCCGATATGCCTGACGTGCACCATTCGTTTGAGAATCGAATAGGTCAACGGATTGATGCGGTACACGACGGCGCACGGACACCCCGCAATCGCCGCCTCCAGAGTCGTCGTGCCACTCTTGCAAAGTGCCACGTCGGCCGCTCGAAGCACATCAAACGAAGCCTCTCGAGCCAATTGGAATGGGACCGACGCCTGCTCAATCGAGACGGTGGGAGCGACGTTCATGACGACCTTGAGTCCCGGTCGGCGCCGTTCGAGTTCACTCGCCACAGCCTTGAAGTCGTCAAGATGGCGTGCGATTTCCTGGGCGCGACTTCCTGGAAACAAGGCAAGGACCTCATCGCTTTCACTTAGCCCGAGACGACGGCGCGCTTCCGCTCTCGATGGCAGACCCGCTGCGCGATCGAGCAACGGGTGACCGACAAACGTCGCGTCAACTCCGTTGTCGCGAAGCAACCGCTCCTCAAAAGGAAAAATGACTGCGGCCTTCGTGATGACGCGGGCCATCGTCTTCAGTCGACCGGCCCGAGATGCCCAAACCTGTGGCGTGATGTAGTACAGAACCGGCACGCCCGCCGCGTGCGCAGCGGCAGCGGCCCTGAGATTGAACCCCCCGTAATCGATCAGGATGGCCAAAGCTACGTCTCCCTGTCGCAGCCGCTCACGGACCTTGGAAAGCAACCGCAGTTGCGCCGGCAAGTGACGCAGGACTTCCACGAACCCAACTATCCCGGTGGTCCGTGCGAAGAGTTGAACGCCTGCGGCTTCCATGCGCGCACCGCCCACGCCAGTGAGCTCATGCCCGGGCGCGGATACCCTCAACTGTTCGGCGAGTGCCGCGCCGTGCATGTCGCCGGAAACTTCGCCGGCGACGATCAGGATCTCACGCACTGGGACCGGAACCGCGCCGCAGCGCGGCAATCGCCGGGAGACTGCGCTCGATATCCGCAATGATGCGAAGCGCAACGGCGAGCGCATCGCGCCCTTCTTCACCGGTCACTGCAACTGACTCGGTTCCCCTCAACGCGGCGGTGAAGTTCTCGAGTTCCAGCCGAAGCGGTTCACCCTCCGGCGCCTCGAGTGGAATCCGTTCAACAAACGCTTCGAGAGACTGCGCCTCACGAGCAAGCGCCGCGAGGTCCAGATCGCCCTTCATCCGGTACATCTCGCCTGTACCGGCGGCGAGGTCGAGCGACAGGTACCCGTTCCGCTGAAAGATGCGCAGCTTGCGCATGCGTTCACGCGACACGCGACTCGCCGTGATCGTCGCGACGGCACCGTTCTCGAACGATATGCGCGCGTTGGCGATGTCGACAGACGGCGTCAACACCGGTATCCCAGCGGCCGCCACGTCGGCCACCTTGGCTCCTACCAGCGACAGGAGAAGGTCGATGTCGTGGATCATCAGGTCGAGAACGACCGCAACGTCGGCCCCCCGCGGGTTGAACGGCGCCAACCGATCGCTGTCGAGGAACAACGGGTGATCAACGTACGGTAGCGCGGCGCGAATGGCGCGGTTGAAGCGCTCAATGTGACCGATCTGAACGATGGCACCGGTTTTGGCGGCAAGCGCGAGCAACTCGTCGGCCTGCTCCACCGTCGTAGTTATCGGCTTTTCAATCAGGACGTGCTTCCCCGTCGCGAGAGCCGTGCGAGCGACCTCAAAATGCGCTGGTGTCGGCACGACCACCGAAACGGCATCTACCTCGCCCAGCAACGCCTCAATCGATTCGTACGCTTTGATTCCGAGTTCCGCCGAGACGACCGCCGCACGATCTGGATTCGCTTCGAAAAACCCGACGAACCGCGTCTCAGGGAGATCGCGCAGAATCCGGGCATGGTGAAAGCCGAGACTCCCCGTTCCAATCACACCGAGTCGAGGCGCGGAGCTCATAGCGTCGTCCCACGTTCGCTGGCCTCGAGAAACGCAATGAGAGCCTGGACCTCCGGGAGCGGCTTGAGATCGGTCTTCGCCTGCTCAATAGCTTGCGTGACGTTCAACTCAGATCGAAAGAACAGACGGTACGCTTTCTTGAGTTCCGCGATTGTCGCGGCAGTGAAACCGCGACGCTGCAGACCCACACTGTTGAGTCCATAGAGCTTGGTCGGGTTACCCACCGCTCTGACGAACGGGGGAACGTCTTTGACCACTCGCGAGAGGCCTCCGAGGTACGCGTGCTGTCCGATTCGCGCAAACTGGTGTACCGCGGATAACCCGGAAATTCCAACGTGGTCTTCAACTGTGACATGTCCCGCGAGCTGCGTCCCATTCGAGATGATGACATTGTTTCCAATGTGACAGTCGTGGGCGAGATGCACGTACGCCATCAGAAATGAATTGGTTCCGACGGTCGTTTTGAAAGATTCGGACGTGCCGCGGTTGACCGTCACATACTCGCGGATAGTGGTGCCATCACCGATCTCCACCCACGTCTCTTCGCCCTCGAACTTCAGATCCTGCGGCAGGCCGCCCAGCACGGAGCCGATTCCAACGCTGACATTGGCGCCAAGCCGAACGTGCGACTCGAGCACGCTCCGCATAGCCAGAACTGACCCGGCCCCAACGGTGCAATTCGGGCCGACAAATGCCCACGGCCCGATTGTGACGTCGGCGGCGATCTCGGCGGACGAGTCAACCAGAGCAGTCGGGTGGATCAGCGGAGTCATCGGTCCCGGACCATCGCCGCCATCTCAGCTTCGCAGACGACAGCGCCATCCACCTTGGCGACACCCTTGATCCGGCAGACCTTCCCGCGGACCTGGAGCATTTCGACTTCGAACCTGAGCTGGTCGCCGGGCTTTACCGGTTTGCGGAATTTCACGTTGTCGAGCGACATGAAGTACACGACCTTCGAACCCGGGTCGTCAACGGTTCCCATCAACAGCATACCGCCAACCTGTGCCATCGCCTCGACGATGAGCACGCCGGGCATGATCGGATGGCCGGGAAAATGCCCCTGAAAGAACGGTTCGTTCACCGTCACGTTCTTTATGCCGACGATGCGCGTTTTGTCCTCGATGGACAGAATCCGGTCTACAAGCAGAAACGGATAGCGGTGCGGCAGGATCTTCATGATCTCGTCGATCTCTATCACTCGGGCCTCCTTCGTCGCGTTTGCGATGAGCTCGCGAACCAGTGTGACGGTTCCGCGATGGCTTGGTTTTACCGCGCTGATGTGGGCATGAACACGGCATCCTGCAAGTGCGAGGTCTCCGACCACGTCCAGCGCCTTGTGACGTAGATACTCGTCCGGCCAGCGCAGTGTGGTGTCAATGACTCCCCGATCGTCCAGAACAATCGCATTGGCCGTTGAGGCACCCTGAATCAATCCCTTGCCCCGCAGCATCTCAACTTCATGCATGAACCCGAACGTACGCGCGCCGGCCAGTTCGTCACCAAACGATTGTTCATTTACCAGCCAGCGTCCGGACTGCGCGCCGATTGCAGGATGCGGGTAGTCGATGGACACTTCGAGTTCCAAGTGGTCGGCAGGATGTGCGACGTACACGGACTCCCCATCCACCACACGAACAGTGTCGGCAAGTCGCAAAACATCGGGCGTTCCGCCGTTGTCCGCGAATCCCACCGCAAGCAACGCGTCGAGAAACGGCCTCGCACTACCGTCCATAATCGGTGGCTCGGCAGAATCCATTTCGATCATGACGTCGTCGATCGCCAATCCGGCGATCGCGGCGAGGACATGCTCAATCGTGTGAAGGCCGCCCTCTCCGCTCCCGAGCTGCGTACGTCTCTCGCTGGACACTGCGTGCGCAACGGTCGCCGGCGTTTCAGGGCTGCCGGGAAGGTCGATGCGCCGGAACTTGACGCCATGCCCTGACGGCGCAGGAATGAACGCCAGTCGGCATGTCTTGCCGTAGTGCAGACCCGTCCCCGAAAGCTCGGCGCGTGCACGCACCGTCCTGCGCTGCGTCACTCGGGCTCCCGCGAAAGCATCCGCTCAATTCGTTTCAGGAGCGCTGGAAGGCGGAACGATGCGGCCTGTGCACGCAGCGCGTCCCGATGCGGGCGCGCCGGGTATCCGGACCAGGTCTCGCCCGCCGGGATGTCACCGAACACGCCAGCCTGCGCGGCGAGCGTGGCGCCCTTGCCGATGGTGAGATGGCCGGACACTCCAACCTGCCCCGCGAGGATCGCTCCGTCTTCGATCCGAACGCTCCCTGCCACACCGACCTGCGCCATGAGCAGACACAGTCGCCCGATTCGGACGTTGTGCGCGATGTGCACGAGATTGTCGATCTTCGTCCCGTCGCCAATCACCGTGTCGTCGATGCTACCGCGGTCAATGGCCGAGTTCGCGCCGATCTCGACATCGTTCCCGATGACACACCGACCCACGTGCTGGATCTTGCGGTGCGCGCCATCCCGGTATGCATAGCCAAAGCCATCACTTCCGATTCGAACGCCCGCATGGAGAATCGTCCGTTCGCCGACTGCGGCGCCGGCGTACAGCACGACATGCGAGAAGAGACGCGTGTCTGCACCGACAGTTGCGCCGTCGTTCACCACAGAATGCGCTCCGATCCACGCACGATCTCCGATCGATGCGCCCTCGCCAACTATCGCATATGCGTCGATTCTGGCGTCGCGTCCGACCGTGGCACTTGGGGCGACGATCGCCGTCGAATGTACGCCGGGCACGAACGGTGCTGGAGCGTAAAACCTGGGCAGGAGGGCAACGAGCGCATCGTACGGTTTCGCTACAACGACGCGTGCCGCGGCCTTGCCGGGCGCCTCAGCGAGCTCAGCCGTTACGAGGACGACGCCTGCGTCTGAGGCCGCGAACGCGTCGGCGTACTTTGAATGCGCGAGAAAACTCAGGTCTTCAGTCGACGCTCTATCGAGCGGCGCCACGGAAGACACGCGCGCAGACGGATCCCCCGAAACGACCCCATCGACGGCGGCGGCAATCTCCGCAGCAGTCAGCGAGAGCGTAGCGGACGCGGCCATTCGTGGGGGGGGGGAGCGAGGCCGGACCAGAAACCGAAAGCTTATCGAATCGCGAGCGGTGGCTTGGTTGCCGTCGTATCGACCTTCTTCCGGGCGATAGAATCAGCCTTGGCAGTCGAGTCCTGGCGTTTGGCCGGCGGTGGAGTGACGCTCCCTGGTGCACGAACGCCCGCCGGTGCTGACATCGGCGCGCTTGGCGGCGAACTCGCCTTGGCGGGCGCACCTGCCGGAGCAGCGATAGTCGGCGCCGGCATGGTGCGGAGCTTCGCGATGACCCGATCGGAGATATTCAGGTTCTTGTCGGCCGCGACGATTGCAGTGCCCTGGCTTACGTCGAAAATCATCGTGTAGCCGCCCTCTTGGCGCACTTCTTCGAGCACGAGCTTTATCTGGTCGAGGATAGGTTGCATCAACTCGGCCTCTCGATCCTGAGCCTGTTGCCGCAGAGCCTCAAAGCGCTCCTGATACTCGGCCTGTCGATCGGTAATCGCCTTGAGCCGAGCGTCACGCGTCGCGCCGACCAGAGTGGCCTGTTGCTTGTTGAAAGCGTCGGTGAGCACGTCAAGCGAGTCACTCATGCGCTTGACCTGCGCGTCCATCGCAGTCACGTCGCGCTGGAGGGTCGATTGAGCTCCCGCGGTACCCGGAGCGCGGCTCACAATGTCGCCGGTGTTTACGTACGCGATCTTGACGGCCGCACCTTGCGCCGGAATGATTGCGAGCGGCGCCAACAGAAGCAGTACGCCACCGACGCGAGCGAACGAGAGCATTGTATCTCCTGATTTAGTAGAAGAACTGACCAAGTCTGAAATGCACCTGCCACTTCGGCGCCGGGTTGCCAAAGTCATTCACCCGGTCAAAACCGTACGCCCAGTCAAGACCGAGCGGCCCTAGCGGTGTCACGGCAGATGCGCCGATTCCTGCTCCGCGAAACAACCGCGTTGGATTGAACTGACGAGGGCGCGCCCAGATATTGCCGGCCTCGACAAATGCGTTGACGTAGAACTGGGAGCTGATCCGGAAACCAATTTCGGCGTTGGTCGTGAAGAACGCGTTGCCAAAGGACTGGCGTACCGCGTTGTTCGTACCTGTGCTGGAGTTGAATCCGTCAGGTGTGATCGAGAACTCGGGATAGCCGCGCAGCGCCTCGCCGTACTGCACTCCGCCCAACGCAAACGACTGCGAACTGAAGAATGGCCCCGGATCGCCGAACACAAAACCGGATTTCTGGGACACCCCCGCCACCAACACGGCGCGCTCACCCGACTGCCCGTCGCCAAACGCAGCCAGAGTGGTGTACGCACGGAACTCCGACGTATAGCGCTGGAACGATGCTGATCCGCCAAGCGGGCCACCGTTGAACTGGCCGCTGACGGTTTGCAGTACCCCGTCGATCGGGAATGGCACGCCGATTCGCGTGTCGCGCGTGATGTCCGTGCCCAACGTCGAGCGGTAGCATCCGGCGCATTGGTCCGTCGTGACCGTGCCCAGCAGGCCGAAGTTGCCGTGGCGGACAGACTCCGCGCCGTACGACGCGAACACGCGGGTGAAACGCGAATTCATGAACGGGAATCCGACGCGAACGTTCGCGCCGATGCGGGTAGTCTGCCCGAGATCGGCAATCGTGAACCGCGACTGCGAACGATAGGCCAGCACCGTCCCGGAGAACCGGGACAACTTGATCGAAGGATCCGTGTACGACAGTTGGAAGTCGTTGATGTAGCGGCCAAACTGCCAGTTGAGCGACCCCTTCTTGCACTTGCCGAGGAGGTTTGGCTGGTCGAGCCCGATGAATCCGCCGATTCCCGTACCCTGCCCCATTGAGGCGCCAAAGCTGACATTACCAGTCCGCTTTTCCTTGACCCGGAATACGATGTCAATGTCGCCCTGCTCGTTGGCCTGGCGTGTCTCGGGCGGAAGGATCGGAGCCTCGAAGAATCCAAGGTTGCCGATGCTCTGCCAGCTGCGCACAAGGCGGTCGCGACTGAACACGTCTCCGGGAATGATGACCAGCTGATCGCGGATGCAGCTTTCGGACGTGTAGTCGTTTCCGAGGATCTCGATACGATTGATGATCGCCGGCTGCCCTTCCACGATGTCCCAACGCAAATTGACCACCGGCTGCGAGTCTGGGCCGACGGCCCGGTCCACAATCGGTCGAACCTGCGAGTAGATGAAGCCGTCGTTCGCGTAGGCATTGCGAAGTTTTTCGGTCCCTTCATCCCAGACGCTCTGGTTGAAGAAGCCGGTCCGGATCGACTGCCGTCTCAGCGTCGCGCTCAAACGGCGCGTGAGCGACACCGAGCTGTCGCCGAACGGGTAGTAACGCGCTAGATCAGCAGTCGCATAGCGTCGATTTCCCGTGACCTCGAAGGTCCCGAGCCGGTACTCCTTCCCTTCACGAACAGACAGGTCGATCAGTGCTTTTCCGTGTTCGCGATCAACGAGCATCGTATCGCGCTCCACCTGGAAGTCAATGAATCCACGATCGGCATAGAGCTTAGGCAGTCGCTCGCCGAGGTCCTGTGCGTATTTCTCGGCGTCGAACTCACCGCGGCGCCACCAGAAAAACCCTTCCGGACGAATTTTCAACGCCCCCACCACCTCGTCTGGCGCAAGCGCGGAAGCGCCGTTGACGCGAATCCCCGAAATTGCAAGCTTACGTCCCTCGTCAACACGGAACACGATGGCAACATGGTTCGCCGCTGTCACAGTCGTCTCGGGCTGTACGCGGACGTTCCAGTATCCGCGCGACTGATAGAGCGAGTCAATGCGCCCGATGTCGGTCGCCACATTGGCCGGGTTCACTGCCCTTCCGATCAGCAGATCGACGCGATCGCGAACACTGGAAAGCGAGATATTGGATGGACCCACAACGTCCACATTGTCGAGAATGGGGCGCTCGACAACGCGAATGACGTGCACGGTCCGCAGTGGCGGGCCCTCAACGAGTTCGCAGTCGATCCGGACATCATCGAACTGTCCGGTCTCGAACAGGGCTCTGATCGCGCGTTGAATAGTCGTGTAGTTGGCCGCCGCGCCAGGGACAAGATTCGCATCCGTGATCACAGTCGCGGCGTCGATACGCGAGTTCCCAACCACGCGAATGGAGTCAGATACCACGCAACGGCCGCCGACGTCCTGGGCAGCCGCCGGCGACGCAGCCGCTAGGCCGAGTACGATGGTTGCGAGCCGGACGTTTTTGCGCATAGCTGTTAATAATAACGTAGAAGGGGCTGAAAAGGGTGTAACCCCTTCCAGCCCCTTCAGTTCCGGATTTTGGTAGCGTATGGGCTCTCTGGCCCTGAGCTATGCCTTTGGTGTGCTGGCTGCGAGCGCCCGAAACTCGAGTTTGTCGCCACCAGCGGCCAAGTCGACGTCGATCTCGTCACCTTTGGCGAATTCGGCCATTAAGATCTTTTCCGACAACGGATCCTCGATATATCGCTGAATCGCCCGCTTGAGCGGACGCGCCCCGTAGCTCGGATCGAAGCCCTGCGTGACGAGAAAATCCGTCGCCGCGGCGGACAGCTTGATCGTGAGCTCTTCGTCAGCCAGCCGCTTGGATACGTCCCGCAAAAGGATCGAAACGATTAACGCGATATGCTCGCGCTCGAGCGGATGGAATACGATTGTGTCGTCGAGGCGGTTAAGGAACTCTGGATTGAAAACGTGCTGCAGCTCTTCCTTGATCTTCTCGGACATCCTAGCGAACGAGGTCGTGCCGTCTTGCGTTCCGAAGCCCATCGTGCGGTTCTTGGTGATGTCCTTGGCGCCGACGTTCGACGTCATGATCACGACCGTGTTCTTGAAGTCGATGATCCGGCCGTGATTGTCAGTGAGATGCCCTTCGTCGAGCACCTGTAGCAGGATGTTGAACACGTCCGGGTGCGCCTTCTCGATTTCATCTAGAAGCACGACACTGTAGGGTTTGCGGCGAACGGCCTTCGTGAGCGCCCCCGAGTCCTCATATCCCACGTAACCCGGCGGCGCACCGATCAGGCGCGACACCGAGAATTTTTCCATGTACTCGCTCATGTCTACACGAATGAGCGCGTGCGCATCAGCGAACAGGAAACGAGCCAGCGCGCGAGCGAGTTCGGTTTTCCCAACGCCCGTCGGGCCGCAGAAAATGAACGAACCTATCGGACGCTTGGGATCCTTCAACCCTGCACGACCGCGGCGAATCGAGCGCGAGATTGCACGGATCGCCTCGTCCTGCGCCACCACCGACTCGTGCAACTCCTCTTCCATGCGCATAAGCCGTGCGGTCTCGGCTTCCTGCAAGCGAGTCACTGGAATCCCGGTCCACCGGCTGACGATGAAGGCGATTTCATCTTCGCCGAGTACCGGTCGGTGCGACTGGCGGTGCTTGTCCCATTCTTCTTGTCGGGACCGAATATCTCCCTGTAGATCGCGCTCTGTGTCACGAAGCGCGGCGGCGCGTTCGAAGTTCTGATCGCGGACCGCAGCGTCCTTTTCGGCATTCACCACTTCGAGCTTCGCCTTGAGCTCAGCAACCTCGGGGGGCGGAGCCTGTGCGGCAAGCCGCGCTCGAGCCCCGGCCTCGTCGATAACGTCGATCGCCTTGTCCGGCAGAAACCGGTCTGTGATGTACCGCTCAGAAAGCTTCGCAGCGATTGCCAGCGTTTCGTCGGGGATCGTCACCCGATGATGGTCCTCATACCGCTGGCGCAGGCCATGAAGAATTTCAACGGTCTCCTCAACCGTCGGCGGATCGA
The DNA here is from genome assembly GCA_027622655.1 of Gemmatimonadota bacterium. Lineage (GTDB taxonomy): Bacteria > Gemmatimonadota > Gemmatimonadetes > Gemmatimonadales > Gemmatimonadaceae > Fen-1231. Next base: position 45,926 of record JAQBYI010000021.1, read on the forward strand.
CGACTACGGTCTGGAATCGACGTTCGAGAGCGCCGTCCTTTTCGATGTACTTGCGGTACTCGTTGAGAGTCGACGCGCCAACGCACTGCAACTCGCCGCGCGCAAGCGCAGGTTTCAACATGTTGCTCGCGTCAATCGCCCCTTCGGCCGCTCCGGCACCCACCAACGTGTGCAGCTCGTCAATGAAAAGGACAACGCTCTTGTTCTGAGCGATCTCGTTCATCACGGCCTTCAACCGCTCTTCGAACTGTCCTCGGTACTTCGTCCCGGCGATCACCGCCGCCATGTCGAGCGAAAGCACGCGATTGTCGCGAAGCGAATCGGGGCAATCACCGTTGGCTATCAGTTGGGCCAATCCCTCGACGATCGCCGTCTTGCCCACTCCGGGCTCGCCGATAAGGACCGGATTGTTCTTCTTGCGGCGCGTCAATACTTCCATCACGCGCTCGATCTCCTTGGCCCGCCCGATCGTCGGATCGAGCTGCCCTTCGGCGGCCAACTGCGTGAGGTCCCGGCAGAAGTGGTCGAGCGCAGGCGTTTTGGACTTCTTTTCGCCTCCCTTCACCTGAGCCTGAGGAGGAGCCGTCGTGCCGCTGGCTTGACCGGGGCCACCCCCGCCAGGGCTCACGTCATTGCCTAGCAGTCGCAGCGTCTCACTCCGCGCAGCCTCGAGACTCACGGAAGCGTCAGTGAGCACCTGAGCGGCGATACCCTTTTCTTCGCGCAGCAAACCGAGCAGCAGGTGTTCCGTGCCCACGTAGCTATGGTTGAGCTCGCGCGCCTCGCCCATGGCGAGCTCAAGCACCTTCTTGGCACGGGACGTGTACGGCAAATCGGGACCCGTCGCCTGAGCCGCCTTTCCCTTCTTCACCGTCTCTTCGATTCTCTGCTGGATGTCGTCGAGGTCAACGCTCAGGTTCTGGAGCACGGCCGCGGCCACGCCCTCGCCTTCCCGAATGAGGCCCAGGAGAATGTGCTCCGTCCCCACGTATTCGTGGTGGAGGCGCGCGGCTTCTTCTCGCGCCATCGCCAGGACCTTTCGGACGCGCTCAGTGAAGTTGTATCCGTTCATTCCGTCCTCGCATGTAGAGAGGGCGCTGCGCTCCCCTCACCCCGTACTACCCGTCCGAGCTTACCTCGTTCGCGAGCACACCTCGAACGTATCGTGCCCGTGCCACGTTGGCTTCGCCTTCCGTGAGCAATCGCCCCGCGTGGTGCGATAGATGGGCCGACTGCCCGAACACAAGGAGCTTGTTGAGCGTGTAGATGCTCAAACCGCCGATCATTTGCAGGCCCACAGCAAGGCGCACACCGCTCAGCAGATTCATGGCCTCGTCAGCCGCCAGACTGCGCGCGTGCCGCAACGTGCCGTACGCGCGCCACAACTTGTCCTCAATAATATAGCCAGCGTCTCTGGCCAGAACACGTCGGGCGGCATACTCCTGTTCGACGAGTCTCTTGACGACCCGCTGCAGATGCTCCGCAAGCTCGTCTTCAGATCGGCCCAGTGTTGTCTGGTTCGAGATCTGGAAAAAACTCCCCACGACGTCGCTTCCTTCGCCGTACAAACCGCGGTGCGTTAGTCCCATCTGCTGCAACCCTTGAAGGACTTTCGTGATCTCCTGGGTCAATACGAGACCGGGAAGGTGCACGAGCACCGACGCACGCAGTCCGGTTCCTGTATTGGTCGGGCACGACGTGAGGAACCCAAAGTCCCGATGAAAGGCGTATGGGACTTGCTCGCCCAATTGTCGATCCACACGCACCGCCGCCTGCAGCGCGCCAGGCACGTCGAATCCAGACCGGAAGACCTGCAGCCGCAGGTGGTCTTCCTCGTTGACCATCACGCCGGCGTGTTCCGAAACGAGCACAGCCGACGCCGGACGCATTTCTGTTGCGCCATCCGCTCCAACGAGCTCGCGGCTCACCAAGTGCCGTTCGCGCAGCACCTGGCGGTCGACCGGTGACAACTCGTCCATCCGCAACACCATGGCGCTGGCTAGCGCCGGAATGCGGGGGAGCGCGTCGCGCAGCTGGGCGAGGATCCGCAGCCGTTCCCCGTCACGCTCGCGGGCCGAAAAGTTGAATCCGGCGATGTTGCGGGCCAGGCGGATACGCGACGACAACACGATATCGGAGTGTTCACCGCTTGCCGCGAGCCACGGCACACCACCATCGGGAAGCAGCGACAGATCGAGTGTCATTCGAGCGTCCGAATCTGGTCGCGCAACGTGGCCGCTACCTCGAATTCCTCGCCGCGCACGGCGTCCGCGAGACGACCCCGCAGTTCGGAAAGAGTCGCATCACGTTCCAATGCCGGCTCGTCAGCGCAAACGTAGCTCCTCCCGACGTGCGTCGAACTGCCGTGTACGCGTCGCAGCAGATCCTTCAAGCTTTGCTCAAACGCCCCGTAGCAGCGGGCACATCCAAGCCGACCGCTGGCGCGAAAGTCCCGAAGCGATGTCCCGCAGTACGAACAACGTGCCGCGTCCCCCGGCATCTGAGCAGCCTGTTGTTGAACGGCCTGCAGGAAATCGCCGAGCGGATGCGACGGAACCGACGAGCTGGTTTCGATTCCCCGCTCGGCCGCGCACTTTTCGCACAGATGCACCTGAGTGACCGCGTTCTCCACGATCTGCGTCAGATGCACGACGGCATCCCGTTCCTGGCACTGGCTGCAGACCATCAGACCGCCCCCTCCTTTCCCGTAGTATCGGCGAGTCGACCGTCCGCCAACAAGAGTATCCGGTCGGCCCGTGCGGCCAGAGAGCGGTTATGCGTAACAACGACGGCCGCCACGCCGACCTCGCGAACGACCCGGACGAGTAGGTCGTGCAGCGACTCTGCAGTCATGTGATCAAGATTCCCGGACGGTTCGTCCGCCAGGAGAACGGAGGGCTCCATCGCAAGCGCCCGTGCCACGGCAGTCCGCTGCTGCTCGCCACCGGACATCTCAGCCGGCCGATGGGAAGCGCGGCTCGTGAGTCCAACCAGATCAAGCAGCAACTGCGCCCGCTCACGGGCCGCGCGCCCCTCGCGACCAGCGATGCGCAGCGGCATCATGACGTTCTCAAGCGCGGAGAACTCCTTGAGCAAGTGGTGAAACTGGAAGACGAATCCCACACGCTCATTGCGGAGCGCGGCCAGCGCCTCATCATCCATCGTACTCACGTCGCGACCCGCCACGGCAATCGTCCCGTTGGTCGGGCGCTCCAAGGCACCGAGCACATGCAGGAGCGTGCTCTTCCCCGACCCGCTCGCTCCGACCACGGCCACCATTTCGCCTCGAGCGATCGACAAGTCGACGCCCTGAAGGACACGAACCTCGGACCCGTCTCCGCCGCGGTATTGCTTGACGACGCCGCGTGCGCAGAGAAGTTCCTCAGTCGCAGAGTTGGTATCGGTTGCCGTCATTCGCTGCGAATGGCCTCAACCGGGTAAAGACGGGACGCATGCACCGCCGGATGCAGTGTGGCAAGGATCGCGACCGCCACACTTGCGATGGCGATTGCCATGATGTCGAGCATCTCCATACGAACCGGCAGATGATCGATGAAGTAGATCGCCGGGTCGAGTGGAATGAGCCGCCAACGGCCGAGCGCTAATCCGATTCCCAGTCCAAGCGCCAGCCCAATGGTCGTCCCAACACTCCCAATCACCGCTCCCTGCAGCATGAACACGCGGCGCACCGACGCCGACTTGAACCCCATCGCCTTCAGAATCCCGATCTCGCGCTGCTTGTCGCGAACGACCATGGTGAGCGTGCCAACGATGTTGAACGCGGCGACCAGTGTGATGAGACCGAGAATGACAGCCATGCCCAGTTTTTCGAGCTTCAATGCCCGGAAAAGGGCGAGGTTCTGCTGTTGCCAGTCGATGGTTCGGTACGGATACCCCAGCGAATCGGCGATCGCCAACGCAAGCGCGGGTGCCACCCATCGATCCGTCGCACGTACCTCGATCCCCGTCACTGCCGAACCGAGATGCGCAGCGCGCTGCCCGGCGCCCAGATCGACGAACACGTATTGATTGTCGTATTCGTACATCCCTGTTTCGAACACCCCGGTGACCTCGAACTCGATCGCGTGCGGCATCATCAGGCCCGTGATCGGGTCCATGGTGACGGAGGTCGGTGTGATGATGCTGAGCGTAGCCCCGGGGTACGCGCTGAATCGATCGGCAAGCAGCGCACCGATCACGATTCCCATGCTCTTGCCGTCGGCCGACTCAAACCGGAAATCGCCCATAGTGGCCTTTGTCCGAATCGATGTGACCTCGGGGCCCGGCGCTCCCACCGGGTCGATCCCCACGATCGAAACACCGCCGGAATACGATTTCCCAACGACGTTCGCGAGTCCCTCGGTCAACACGAACGGGGCCGCGGCAACCACGCCGGGCATCGCACGCACGCGATCGACGGTGGCACGCCAGTCATTGATCCGGAGCTCGTCGCCAAAGTTCAGGATTCTGATATCGGGACTTCCTACGAGAATCTTTTCGCGCAGATCTGTCTGCAGGCCGTTCATCACCCCCATGATCACGATCAGGGCGCTCACACCCACGATGACGCCCCCCATCGCGATGACCGTGATGAATGACAGAAGCCGCGAGCCGCGCCGACTTCGCAGGTACCGCCAGGCGATCGACAGCTCGAGTCGCGAGATCATTCCGGGCGCATTGTCGGAAAGAGAATCGCGTCGCGAATGTGTTGCGTACCGGTCAGGTACATGAAGAGCCGATCAAGCCCGATCCCAACGCCGCCGGTCGGTGGCATACCGTACTCCATGGCCCGCAAATAGTCCTCATCGACCATCGTCGCCTCCTCGTCGCCATCCGCCTTGAGCCGTGCCTGAGCTTCGAACCGCCTGCGCTGATCGATCGGATCGTTCAACTCACTGAAGGCGTTCGCCAACTCCTTCCCGCGGGCAAAGAGTTCAAAGCGTTCCGTCAACGCTGGGTTGCCGCGTTTGGGCTTCGCGAGCGGAGAAAGTTCGAGAGGATAGTCCACAACAAAAGTCGGTACGTCGATGGCCGATTCGATATGAGCTTGAAACAGCTCGTCGAGCAGCTTCGGACGTGACATGGTGGCGACGCCTTGTACGTTCGCTCGCGTGGCCTGGCTCCGAAGTGCCCCGTCATCGAGCGCGAGGACGTCAACAACCCCGACGGCCGCGCTGAGCGCAGGAAGCCACTCGATGCGGGGAAAACCTCCCGCTTCGAGCGACACGTCAAACGCCGCCGCATCGGGCCGGTCGGCGGCCGAGCCAAGAGCGGACCGAACCGCGACGGCCGCGGCGCCGACCAGTGACTCGACGACGACCATCATTTCTACGTAATCCGCGTACGCCTGGTAAAACTCGAGCATCGTGAATTCCGGGTTGTGGGTCCGGTCGATGCCCTCGTTTCTAAAGTCGTGGCCGATCTCGTACACACGCTCAAAACCGCCAACAATGAGCCGTTTCAGATAGAGCTCATCGGCAATCCGGAGGTAGAGCGGCATGTCCAGCGTGTTGTGATGGGTCACAAACGGCTTGGCCAGTGCACCACCGTACAGAGGCTGCAGCACCGGAGTCTCTACTTCGAGAAACCCACGCCCGTCGAGAAAGGTCCGAATCGCCCGCGTCATCGCCGACCGCGACGCGAAGAGTGCACGCACTTCGGGATGCACGGCGAGATCGGCGTACCGCTGGCGCGAACGCTGCTCACCGTCGGAGAACGCCGAGTGCCGAACCGTCTTTCCGTCTACAACTTCTTCCTTGCCGAACGGGAGCGGGCGCAGCGACTTGGCCAGCAATTCGACCTCGGTCACCCGAACCGTCACCTCCCCGCTGCGCGTCCGAAACAGCGGTCCGGTCACACCGATCACGTCGCCGAGATCGAAGTACTCAACCGTGTCGTACACGTCACCAAGCACGTCTCGCCTGAAATAGAGCTGGAGACGCCCCGACGGGTCACCGAGGTGAGCGAACGTCGTCTTGCCGTGTGCACGCCAGGCGACGACACGCCCAGCTAATCTCACCACCGGCCCCTCTTCAGCATCGCCAAGGAGTTCGGCGCAATCGGACGCCAGATGAGAGCGCTGAAAGGAGTAACCGAATCCCGGCACGCCCTTTGCAGCAAGCGCGTCAAGTTTCTCCCGGCGCGCACGCATCACGAAGTTCAGGTCTTCGCTACCATCAGGGAGTTCGGGCTTCTCGCTCACGGAGTCATGCGCCGGCCTTCGCCGCGCCCTGCAGCTTGAGGAATGCTTCGATGAACGGGTCGATCGCCCCGTCCATCACCTTCTGAACATCAGTGATCTTCAATTCCGTTCGATGATCGTTGACCATCGTATAGGGCTGGAAGACGTAGCTTCGAATTTGGCTGCCGAACGACACGTCCTGCTTGCCGGCGTCCATCTTGGCCTTAGCCGCCGCCTGTTTTTCGACCTCGAGCTGATACAGCCGGTTCTTGAGCTGCTTCATGGCGGTCGCCTTGTTCTTCCCCTGGCTTCGCTCCTGCTGGCACGTCACGACGATTCCCGACGGGATGTGAGTGATACGCACGGCGGAACTCGTCTTGTTCACATGCTGACCGCCAGCCCCTGAGGCGCGGAAAACGTCGAGGCGAATATCATCCTCCCGTATTTCGATGTTGATATCGGTGTCGACCACCGGATAGATGAACACGGACGCAAAGCTGGTGTGGCGTCGCGCCTGGGAGTCGAACGGAGAGATTCGCACGAGACGATGCACCCCCGTTTCCGCCCGCAGGAACCCGTACGCATACACGCCTTTTATTTCCAGGACTGCGCCCTTGATTCCCGCTTCCTCGCCTTCGCTCATATCGAGGATTTCAACACCGTAGCCGCGCCGCTCCGCCCAGCGCGTGTACAAGCGCATTAGCATCTGGGCCCAGTCCTGCGCTTCGGTGCCGCCTGCCCCGGCCGAGATCTCAACCTGCGCATCGCGAAAATCGTCCGCGCCCTGAAGCAGCGACTTCAGCTTGAACGACTCAATCTCTTCGCGGATAGCAGCCGTCTCGCGGTCAACCTCGGCGATCATCTCCGGATCCGGATCGGCCTCGAGGAGTTCGTCCATCTCGATGGCACTCAGCGTACGCGACCAGAGCCTGTCGAACGCGTCCAGCCACACCTTGAGCGCCTTGACCTGCTGCACGACTTCTCGTGCCCGCTCCTGGTTTCCCCAGAAGCCCGGATCCGTCATCTCTGCATCGAGAGACGCTAGAGCCGTGCGTTTTCCGTCGAGGTCAAAGGTACCTCCGAAGTTCTGCGAGACGTGCTTCGTCCTGCTTCAGCGATCGTGCGCGCTCGGTTTCGGCCATCGGAGCCCCATAGGAAAAGAGCCGCCCTCCGCGTGTGGGGAGGACGGCTCACGGAATGACTCAAAGATAGCCGCCGGTCCGAGTGTATTGCAGTGCGCGTCGCGCCTCAGAACATCTTTTTCCCGTCGGCAAGAATCTCGTTGAGCGCATCCTGAAAATGCGTAGTTCCGTCGGCCATCTCTTTGCCAATCTGATCGACGTACTCCTCGTAGCTCTTCTTGATCTCCTCACGAAAAAGCGACTTCAGCGTGCCATCCTTGAGCCCTTCCTCCCGCTTCTGCGGCAAGTAGGCAATCATGTCGCTGACGAGAGCGCGCGCGAGTCGCTTGGCTTTCAAGCCCGGATCCGAAGACAGAAACGGATTCAACGGCTTCCGTGCTGGCGGCGGCGTTTCGCCTGCGATCGGGGTCGGCTTCGACGGCGCGGTCGCTGCGGGCGGTGCGGGCGGTGCGGGCGGCGCCG
>JAQBYI010000072.1 GCA_027622655.1 Gemmatimonadota bacterium
CCCCGCCCGCACACCGCCCGCACACCGCCCGCACACCGCCCGCACACCGCCCGCACACCGCCCGCACAGCACCCAATCGAGCCAAACGCGCATCTGCCGTGGCCTTCGCTGCGGACCGACGAGCCTTTGCAGCACTTGCGCGCACGTCGCGGCCAAGCGTGCGGCCGTAGATTTGCCTCATGCGTATCGCGTTTGCTGAAGACGACCGGCAGCTCCGCACTGCGGTCACCCGTGGCCTCCGCGAAGCGTCGTATACCGTGGATCAAGTGGGGACCGGTGCGGAACTGCTCGACCTGCTCGCCGTCCACACCTACGACGCTATCGTGCTCGACGTGATGATACCCGGGCCGACCGGACTCGAGGTCTGCCGTGAAATTCGCGCTGCGGGGAACCGCGTCCCGATCCTCATGCTCACGGCGCTCGACACGGTGGAGCAGCGCATCGCGGGACTTGATTCCGGCGCCGACGACTACCTGACAAAGCCATTCGACTTCGGCGAGCTGCTCGCGCGATTGCGGGCGGTGGTTCGGCGTCACGGCGACACGGGCCTGGCACTGCTCTCAGTGGCCGATCTGTCGATCGACCTCAGACGGCACCGCGTTACCAGGGGCGGACGGGACATTGGGCTAACCGCAAAGGAGTACACGCTGTTGGTGTATCTGGCCCAGAACGCCGGGCGTGTTGTGAGCCGGACGGAACTGATGGAGCACGTGTGGAGCGACGCGCGGAACACGTACTCGAACATCATCGACGTGTACGCCAGCCGACTTCGCCGAAAGATTGATGACGGCGAGCCCGCGCAGCTTCTGGCGACGGTGCGGGGCGCCGGCTTCATGCTCGCCGCGCCAGACCCAGCTACGAAAACGGGCTGAGATGGCACGCGGCGGGTTGTCGTCGCTACGCTCGCGACTGACCGTCTGGTACGCGATTCTCCTCGGCGTTCCGCTCGCCGCGTTCGCGATTGTCGGCTATGTCGTGTTTGCGAGAACGCTCGTGAGTCGTACCGACCGATTCATCGGTGACGCGCTGACTGTGTTCAGCGCCGAGGTGGCCGTTGAGCGCCGCCGCACCGGGTCGGTGACGGAAGCGATCACAACGACGGCTAACGAAGTCCGGTTTCGAAACCTGCGCATCATCGTGCGTGATGGCGTCGGCGCGGTGGTCGCGATGCATATCGATGCCGACGCCAGGCTTGAAGCGGACGCCGATCCTGTGCTTGCCGCCCTCGCGGGTCAGTCGCAACCGTCCGAAGCGATGACTGTCGGCGGCCCGAGCGGTGGCGACCGCGTCATCACCCGTGAGCTTGTCGTTGAAGGCGAATCCTTCACGGTGAGCGGCGCATTCCCGCTCACCGACGTGGACGCCGTGCTTGAGCGTATCCGTCTGACATTCGGCGGCGCGATTCCGTTGCTGCTCTTGTTAGCGGGAACAGGAGCGTGGTTTCTCGCGCACCGCGGGCTCGCGCCCGTCGCGGCGATGACTGACCGGGCTGGCAACATCACCGCGAGTAACCTCTCGGAACGGCTACCGGTGGCCGGCGACGCCGAGCTGACGGGGCTCGCTCGCGTAATCAATGAACTCCTCGACCGCCTCGAAGACGCGTTTGCCCGGCAGAAGCGATTCATGGCCGATGCCTCGCACGAACTGCGAACGCCCACGGCGATAATCCGCACGGAAGCCGATGTGACGCTCGCGCGACCGGAGCGCACCAGCGCGGAGTACCGTCAATCGATCGGGGTGATGCTTGACGCGTCCAAGCGACTCACCCGCATCGTGGACGACCTCTTTCTGCTTGCCAGGGCGGATGCCGGTCACTTGGAGTTGCGCAGCGAAGCGATCTACCTTGAGGAAGTAGTCGACGACGCCACGCGCGCGATTGCACAGGTGGGCGAGCAGCGGGAGGTGCGCGTGGAACTCCGCCACATGGTGCAGGCGCCGTTCACCGGTGATCCGGATCTGCTCGGCCGCGTACTGCTGAACCTTCTCGACAACGCAATCAAGCATTCTCCCGCGCGCGGAACGGTTTCGGTGGACATGGCCCGCGAAGGGGCTGAGTACGTCATATCGGTAATCGACGGCGGGCAGGGCATCCCTCCGGAAAACCTCGATAGCCTGTTCGACCGGTTCTTCCGCGGCGATTCCGCGCGCGGGCGTACCGACAACACGGCTACAGACGGAGCCGGCCTTGGGCTCGCGATCACCCGCCGAATCGCGGTGGCGCACGGTGGACGACTTGAACTCGCGTCTTCGCGGCCGGGGCACACCGAGTTCCGCCTCGCGCTGCCTGCGCCGTAGCTCCCGGGCACCCACGCGCTCATAATTCGATTCCACCGCATTGCGTTCTCGCTCGTTCCGCTGGCTCGGCCCGCTGACCCGGACTAGAATCCCTTCACGTGACCACAACTATATCTGAACCGCCGGCGGGGCGCGCTCCGCTTTCCTTTGACGCTGCCGTTGCGCTCGCCGCGGGACTCGATCGCGAAATCGGTCGTGTGATCATCGGCCAGGAGCGCGTGCGTCGGGAGATTCTCACGTCTCTACTCGCCGGGGGACACTGTCTCCTGCGCGGTGTACCGGGCCTCGCGAAAACGCTGCTCATCAAGACGCTCGCCGACGCGGTGAGTCTCAAGTTCAGCCGGATTCAGTTCACGCCGGACCTTATGCCGTCGGATATTCTCGGCACCGAAGTCATCGAAGACGACGCGGCTACAGGCCGGCGGAATGTGCGGTTCATTCCCGGCCCGGTGTTTGCGAACATCATCCTCGCAGACGAAATCAATCGTACGCCGCCCCGCACTCAGGCCGCACTGCTCGAGGCCATGCAGGAGTATCAAGTGACGATTGGCGGAGTGCGTCACGCGCTGGAGCGCCCTCTGTTCGTGCTTGCCACTGAAAACCCGATTGAGCAGGAAGGCACATATCCTCTGCCTGAAGCGCAGCTCGACCGCTTCATGTTCAATGTGCTGATCGACTACCCCGACGCAGACGACGAACGCCGGATTCTCGCCGAAACGACGACGGGGGCCGATCGTTCGGCAACGGCCGTGACGACAGGGCAGGATCTCGAGGCCGCGCGGATGCTCGTTCGCGAGCTGCCCGCCGCGTCGAACGTGGTGGATTACGCTCTGCGGCTCACGCGCGCGTCGCGTCCGCACGACTCCAATGCGCCGCCGGTCGTGCGCGAGTTTGTTCGCTGGGGCGCCGGCCCGCGAGCCGGACAGGCACTTCTACTCGGCGCCAAGGCTTCTGCGCTCCTCGACGGACGCACAGTGCCATCGCCCGACGACATCACGGCCGTGGCGCTCCCGGTGCTTCGCCACCGCATGCTCGTGAACTTTCACGCCGAGGCAGACGGAGTCGGCGCCGACGACGTCATCGCGCAGTTGCTCGCCGCCGTGAAGCCCTGAGTTCGGCCGTGAGCGACGCGCGGGAATCCGTTCTTTCTCCCACCGTCGTCGCCGCGATCGACGATCTCGAGCTTTCGGCGCGTCTCGTCGTTGAGGGAATGCGGACCGGAGGCAACCGGAGCCCGTTTCACGGATACAGCACCGAGTTTCGCCAGCATCGGTCGTATCGGGCCGGTGACGACCTCAAGTACCTCGACTGGAAGCTCTTTGCGCGGACGGATCGGCTCTACACGAGGCAGTTTCGCGAAACGACGAACGTGCCGGTGATGATCGTGCTCGACTCGAGCGCGTCGATGGATTTCCCCGACGGTGTTTCCAAGCATCGCTATGCGGCTATCATCTCGGCCGCGCTTGCGTATGTGGCGAGCGACCAGGGGAACGCCGTCGGGCTGATGACCATGGCCGATGGTGCACTCAGCTACCTCCCGGCGCGTGGCGGACGCCAGCACCTGCGCACTATCATCGCGATGCTCGATCGATTGGAGGCGGCAGGGACGTGGAATCCGGCGCACGTGATCGACCGCACTGCGCAGCTGATGCGGCGACGCGGAATCGTCATTGTCATTTCTGACTTCTACGACGACGAAGACGCGACGCGTCGCGCGCTGCAGCGCGTGACGATGCATGGTCACGATGTCTCAGTGGTGCAGCTGCTCTCTCCGGAAGAGTCCGTCTTTGACGAGGAAGGGCAGGTGGAGTTCGTCGACCTTGAGTCCGGCGCACGCCGTTTGACCGATGCGGGTGCCATTGCGGGGCGGTATCGCGATGCCATGCACGACTTTGTCACGCGCACGCGAACCGACGCCGTGCATGCCGGAATCGACTACGTACGGCTCTCAACTGACATGCCGCCGGAGCGCGCGTTGCGCGACTACCTCCAGCGTCGTGGGGCGCGGCACATCGCCGGGCACGCCCATCGTCCGATGTCGCGATGACCTGGGGCGCACCGATTGCGCTCGTCGGGCTCGCGTTGCTTGCGTTCCCGATCCTGATTCACATGATGGGTCTCGGCCGCGCCACGGTGCGGCCATTTCCATCACTGAGATTTCTCGAGGCAGCGCGTCTGCTGCCGTCGAGACGTACCAGGATCCATGACGCCGCGTTGCTGGCTCTACGTCTCGCCGTGCTGGCGGTCGCCGTTTTCGCGCTCGCCCGACCATCGCTCGGAGGCAACGTCGCGATCGGCGCTGGCGAGGGTGTCGTGCGCGCGGTGATCCTCGATACAAGCGCGAGTATGCGCCGTGAAACTCCCTCCGGTGGAACCGCTATTGCCGCGGCCCGCCGAACGGCCGATACCCTCGTATCCGCCGCCGACGCTGCGATCACCGTTGCGACGGACGATCCCGCTGGCGCGGTCGCGGGCGCCGTTGCCTGGCTGGCGTCAAAGCAAGGTGACCGAGAACTGATCATCGTCTCGGATTTTCAACGAGGCGCCTTCGATGACGCAGCGGCCGGCACAGTCCCCTCGTGGGTCTCGTTGCGTGGTGTACGTATTCCCGTTCAGGGAGTTGGTGCTGCGTTGGATATGCGGTTTCGGCAGGGTGGGCGCGAAGTAACGGTTCGCTCCAACGTTGCTGGCGGACGCACCCAGGCCAGCTGGACGCCGGGCAGCGCGCGGGCGGTAGGCGGCACGACGCCGACGGGCCAGGGAACCACGGAGACGACGACGCTCGCCGGAAACTCCGACGGAGCGAGTGTGCGCGCGGTGAACGAGGCGGCCCTGTCAGTGGGGCGGCCGATTGACGGGCCGTCATTTTTCGCGCGCGTGGTGATCGTATATCCGAACTTCGAAGGACGCGCCGCACTGCTAGGTGCCGCAACTCCGCTCAGTGAGCCATGGCAAGGCGCGTTGATTGGCCAACTGCAGTCGGATTCGCTCCTCGCGACGTCGGCGTCCGATGCCGAAATCGTCGTGCGCGATTCACTGAGAGCAGACGCTGCGGTTGCTGCGCGTGCGCGCGGCGGAGAAGCGGTCGTTGCAGCGGTTGTCGACGGGGCGGGGCCGGCAGCGCGGCTTGTGCTCGACGTTCGCGCAGACGCGGGCTCCATGACGGCGCTTGCGTTGCGGGCGGCGCTGGCGCGTGCGGAAGCCATGGCGCCGCGCGAGCTCGAGCCGGACGTGCTCTCGGATTCGATGGTCGCCACGTTCGATCGGCCGGCAACTGCCGACGCTCCAACGGCCCGACCCGCCGACGGCGCCGTCGGCGATACTGACGCCCCATCGCTTGCACGCTGGTTCTGGGTCCTCGCGCTCCTGGCGCTCGGCGCCGAGGCGGTGTACCGGCGTTCGCTCGCAACGCGTTCGGCAGTGGTGGAACATGTGGAACGCTGACGCCAGTGCGGTCCGGGTGTTTCTGGCGCGCGCGTCGCGGCGGCTTTCCGTCATGGCGTTGCTCGAGGGCACTGCCGCAGGGCTCGGAGCTTCCGCGATACTCGCACTGGCTGGTTGGCCGGCGCGTGAGTCCGGAGTCACACCGCTCGCGTTCGGCCTCGTCGCGCTCGCGGTAGGAGGCGTCGCGCGCCTGATCATTACGCGCGATCGGCGCGCTCAGGTGGCGCTCCTCACGGAGCGTGCAGCCCCTGAGTGTCGCAACCTGCTCGTCACGGCCGATGAACTCTCACAGTCGCCGCCGCCTTTGGTCGTCGCAGCCGACGCGGCGGATCATCGCCCGTCTCGCGGGTACGTGATGGCCGAAGTGATGCGCCGCGCGGCTGCTCTCGTTGCACAACTCGACGCAGCTTCGCTCTTTCCGCTCGCGCGACGCGCTGGTATCGGTGCAATCGTTGCAGTCGCGTGGATTGCCTCGCTCGCGCGGGCCACCGACGGATCGCTCGCTGGGCCAGCTGCGTCGGCGGTACCGATGATTGACGCAGTCGACGTGACGATCCAGCCGCCGGCGTACACGGCATTGCCGGCGCGAACAGTGCGAAATCCCGATCGCATCGAAGTCTTCGCAGGGAGCAGAATCTCGATCGAGGCTCGTTCGAACGCGAGGGCCGTGATTCTTGCCACGCCGGACACAAGTCGCGCGCTAGTTGCCGGCGCCGGCACGCAACGCTACACGGGGAGCGTCATTGCCGCCGAGGATGGGTTCATATCGCTCGAGCCTCGTAGCGACGTGTCCGGAGCGCGGCGCGTTATCGGCATCACTGTTCTGGCCGACGCGCATCCCAGCGCGCGAATTGTTGCTCCGGGGCGCGATCTCGTGCTAGCGGACGGCAAGCGAGCGATTGAGGTCGCAATTGAAGCGACTGACGATATCGCGCTTTTCTCACTGCGCCTCCGCTACACAAAGGTCACGGGGTCGGGTGAGCGGTTCACGTTCGTGGAGGGCGAAGTGCCGCTCACCATTTCCCGCCCGGCAGCACGGTCGTGGAAGGCGTCAGTCCGATGGCAACTCGACTCGCTCGCCCTCGAACCGGGCGACATGGTCGTCTACCGGGCTGTAGCAACCGACGCTCGGCCGGGTGCGCCGGAAGCTGAGTCTGACGCGTTCATTGCGGAGGTCGCGTCGCCCGGCAGCGTGGCGGCGGCTGGATTCGCCATGGATCCCGATCAGGACCGCTACGCCCTCAGTCAACAGATGATCGTGCTCAAGGCGGAGCGACTCCTCGCGCGCAGAGCGTCAGTCGACGCTGAGGCGTACGCCGACAGCGCCGCTGCTATCGCGTCGGAGCAGCGGCGGGTGCGGGCGGAGTTCGTGTTCATGATGGGCGGTGAAATCAACGAAGGCGCCGTGGACGAAGGGAACCTCACGGACATCAACGAGGAAGCAGAGGCGGAAGCTGAATCGGATCTCCTCGCCGGGCGCGAGGCAAACCTCGGCAGAATGGCGCTCAGGCGTGCAACGCGGGCGATGAGTCTCGCCGCCCGCGAGCTGAACGCAGTGGATGTGGCCGCCGGTCTCGCACAGGCCCGCGTGGCTATCACGCAGCTGGAACTCGCGTTCGCGCGCAACCGCATCATCCTTCGCGCTCTTGCCGTGCGCGAGGAACTCGATCCCGCGCGGCGGCTGAGTGGCGAGCTGTCGGAACTCGCGCGTTCCACCCGCGCTGTGGTACCGGCCACGGTCGAGGAGCGCGTCGTGTCCCTTCGGGCTGCGCTGGCGGATGCCGCACGACTATCCCGGTCGGAGGAAGGAGTCCTTGCCGACCCGTCGTTCGCCGCTGACGCGTCGTTCGCGGCCGAACGCGTGCTCCGCATCGATCCGTCTGCGCGGCCAATGCAGGATGCCGCCTCTGCGCTCTCGCTCGCTGCGGCTGCATTTTCGCGCGACGACCAAGCCGGTGCGCGTGCTGCGCTCGGCCTCGCGTCGCTCGCCATTGCGCAGGAGCTGGGTCGCATACTGCCGCGTTCGCGAAGCGGCGCTACGTCGCTGGAGCATGCCGTTGCCGGCGGTGCGATTGGTGACCTCCTTCGCAAGCCGAGGCCACGGTGACCGGCGCACCTGCGCAGCGAACGTCAACCGGCGCCGCCCGGCGCCTCGCATTGCGCGGAGTCGCAGTCGCGATCGCACTCCTCGCGCTCTGGGATCCGTCTATTGTCATCGAGCGAAATGACCGTGCGCTTGTCTCTGTGATCAGCGGAGTCACTCCGGCCGACTCGATGCTCGCTGGGCGGGTTGCTTCGGCGATCGGGCGCGATTTCGCCGTTGTTCCCCTGACGCTGGGAGCCGCCGACGCAGTGGTCATCACAGGCGAGCGTGTTCCTGCCGAGGCGGCTGGATTCGTAGGGCCCGCGTTCGCCGTGATTCGGGATACGCGCGCATCGCTTGCTATCGAGCGCCTGTCGGCTCCCCGTTCGGCGTCGGTTGACGCAGCCGCAACCGTTTCAGTCACCATCCACGCGCGCGGATTACGAGGGCGTTCTGTGGTACTTTCGCTGCTGGCCGACGGCGTCGTCGTGGACCGCATTAGCAGGACTGCAGTCACGGACGACGATCGAATCTCGGCGGATCTCTCGGTCGTGTTCGCTGGGCCGGGGTCAATGCAACTTCGTGTGGTCGCCGGAGTTCCCGACGATGGAGTTGCTGACGCGGCCACGGCAGATCACGTGGTGGATGTCGTGCCGCGCCGATGGAACGTGCTCGTCCACGATGGGCGTCCGTCGTGGATGTCCACGTTCGTGCGTCGCGCAATGGAACGCGATGCGCGATTCGTCGTGACGAGCCGCACCGTGACGTCAACAAACGTTGCGACCGACGCTGGTTCACCTCCGCCGCGTCTTGATGATGCGCGCGTGCGCGAGTCGTACGACGTGATCGTCGTTGGCGCTCCAGATGCACTTCAGCTGCGTGAGGTTGCCGCGCTCGACGATTTCCTCCGTCGGCGCGGCGGCGCCGTAGTACTCCTGCTCGACGCGCGTAAGAATGGTGAGTACGATCGCATCACCGGCGCGTCGGATTGGACATTGCGCGAGTCCGGAGCGGCGGTTCAGGTGCGGCGAACGGCTATGTCGGAGGCTGGCGCGCCCGACACCGTGGCGCTTCGCGCTGCCGAACTCGCGTGGCCTGCGGTGCTTCCAAGCGGCGCTGAAACGATCGCGAGCGATTCCAGTGCCCGACCCGTCATTTGGTCCGTGGCCGTCGGGGCAGGGCACCTCGTGGTGAGCGGCGCGCTCGATGCTTGGCGCTACCGAGACCGTTCTCAGTCGGCGTTCGACGAGTTTTGGACCGGCATTGTTGCCGCTGAAGCGGCTCGCGCTGTTCCGCCGCTCGACGTGCGCGTGACGCCGTCCATTGCGCGCCCCGGCGAGCGCATTGAAGTGTCTGTCACACTCCGCGATGCAGCACTCAGCGTCGCGGGGAATCAGCAGGCAGCGTCGTCCGGCCCGATCGAAGCCACGTTCGACGGATCGAGTGATCCCGTCCGCCTCGTTCCGGACGGTTCGGTCGGTCGTCTCGTAGCGACGCTCCGCGCCCCTGCCGCCGATGGCCAGTATCGGTTTGAAGTTCGTGGTATCGGTCGCGATGTCAGCGCGCCTCTCGTCGTACGCGCTGATGCCAATCGTGCGACCGGCCGCCTGCGCGATGCGCTCGATCCGTGGATTGCTACTCGGCGCGGCGCCGTGCTCACGGAGAGCGAACTGTCGCGTCTTGCTCCCGCCCTTCGAGCGGCGATCTCACCACCGGCACACGCCGAGCCTTGGCACCCCATGCGCTCACCGTGGTGGATCCTGCCGTTTGCGTTGTTGCTCTCTGCGGAATGGTGGCTGCGTCGCCGTCGCGTTCTTCCATAAGGCAAGTTGCAGTTGCATTGGCCGTTGCAGTTGCGGTTGCAGTTTCCCTTCGGTTGCAGTTGCCGTATCCGTGAATCTCCGTGCAGTCCTCCGCGAATCTCCGCGGTTCCGCAGTAGCAGCAAGACTCGTGTCAACGAAACTGGCGCCCGACGCGCATTATCCTATATCGTTGATGTCAACGCTCACCCCGCGCTTCCACACATGATCACTCGCGAAGAAGCCAAGGCCGTCACCGACAAAATCCTGAACATGGCGTCCAAGGCCGACGCCGCCCAAGTCAACCTGACGGCCGGCGAACGTTCTGGAACTCGGTGGGCCAACTCGTCCATCACGGTCAACCTCGTTCAGTACGACCGGGACGTGACGCTCACTGTGCGGGTTGGCCAGAAGACGGGCAACGCCAGTACGCGCGACTGGACCGACGCCGGTCTGCGGACGTGCGTGGACGAGGCAATGAAGGAGGCGGGCGAAGCCGAGGATTCGCGCAATCTTCCGGAGTGGATCGGACCGCAGGAGTACATCCCTGTCGAGGGAGCGCTGACTGAGGCTATCAACTTCGGCCCACTCGCGCGCGCGCGTCTGGTGCGCGACAGCATCGATCTTGCACAATCGAAGGGAGTGGTCGGCGCCGGGTTCATCCCGAAGAACGACGTGGCAACGTGCAATGCAAACTCGAAGGGACTGTTCGCGTACTATCGCACGGCAGACGTGGGCTTCATCCTCACGTGCCGGATGGCTGACGGCACCGGGTCAGGCTGGTCGGGCACGATGGGGATCAAGGACGTGAGGATGATCGACGCCAAGGCGCTCACGGAGGTTGCCGCGAACAAAGCGTTGAAGAGTCGTGGCGCCAAGGCCGTTGAGCCGGGCCGCTACACGGTGATTCTCGAGCCGCGCGCCAACGCGCGGTTTCTCTCGCTCATGACCGGGATATTCAATCCGAACGGTGGCGGCGCCGGTGGTCGTGGCGGTGGTGGCGGTGGCGGAGCTGCTGTGGCTGACACCACTGCCGGCGCTGCCGGCGCTGGCGGCCGTGGCGGCCGTGGCGGGCGCGGAGGTCGTGCTGGCGGCGGCGGTGCCGTAGCCGACTCAACCGAGGCGGCTGCTGATCAGGGAGCTGCCGGCGGCGCTGAGGCGGGGGGCGG
>JAQBYI010000073.1 GCA_027622655.1 Gemmatimonadota bacterium
CGGCGCGCGGTAGCCGGTTGGCTTCGTCCCCGTCATGTGGGTAGCGGCCCTGCAAAGTTCACGGTCGTGTATCTATTCGCGGGCCGAGTGACGTCGGTGAAGAGTTACTCCGGGGACGGCTGCAAGAGCTACCAGCCTATCAACTGGCTAGACACGCCGGTCAGACCCAGCGACGAAGCCGCTACCGGGCCTGCAGCATCCACCGTGTCTGTTGCAGGAACGTGGACTGGATCGGTTAGCGACAATATTGCCGGTCAAGGAACATCGCAGGTCACCTTCGCGCAGTCCGGATCATCGCTAACGGGGACTTGGCATGTCAGCTTCACAAATGCGGCCTACAACAACAGTGGATCGCTTACCGGTTTTGCTAGCAACTCGACTGTCCAGATGACGCTTACGCCGAGCGTACCGACGGCGTGCGGCCTAAACGTTACTGCGACTATCAGAGCAAGCTCTTCGATCAGCGGAACCTACGCTGCGGTTAACTGTGCCGAGTCAGTGAGCGGAACCATCAGTCTCAGGAAGCAGTAGGCTCGCGGCGGGCCAGACCTCATATTTTTTTGAGCACGGCCCGCCCATTGCCGCGTGAAAGAGTGGAGGGGGGGGGTCACGCTTTGCCTCTGGCATATACATTTTTTTTCGACACCCGCTCCATCGGCCCCGTATGGCGAAGGGGCGCACGCGCAGGGTTGGCATACGCAGCGCACCGGTCGTTTCTAAGGGGAGGGGAGGGGGCTCGGCGAGTGCGATGGCGTTTCCGACGTGCTGGCAATCCTTGGCGAGTAGGGAGTGGCTTGCAGGGCGCTGAGGTGGAGCTGGCCAATGCTCACGGTCTTGTTGTCCTCTACGGTGACGAGTCCACCGTAACGCCCGGTGGTGTTGCCTAACGTTGCCAGCTCGCCCAACGTGGCTGTCCTTAGCTCCTGCTTCCGCGATTCAATCTCGTCGAGGATCATTTCGTACATCTCACGGGATCGGGCTCGAATGGCCTCTGGTGGGCGGCCGGGGCCGCCGCGATTCGTTCCACCGTTGCGCAGTGCGCCTCCATGGGGCATCGGCACCAGTGCGCCGACCGGTGCGTCGGCGACCCGTGCTTTCGCCGTGGATTTCTTTGGATTGGTGGTGCTTCGTTCCATGCTCTGCTCCTCTTAGGTATGGCGACTTGCGGGTGGCGTTACAGTAGTTGTGCAGTAGTTGGAGGCGGAAATGCTGTCATCCGACCTGAGACACCTTGTCCGGAACGTGCGTGATTTGTCTCTGAAAGAGTGACAAGGTGTCGTGATAGTGGATGTGCAGCGTTACGCCTGATAAGCGTGAGGTCCGAGGTTCAACTCCTCGATGGCCCACTTCGAATACCGTAGCGACATGAAGCCCCGCTGAGACTTATCGTCTCAGCGGGGCTTTGGTTTTCGGCCCGGGATAGGATCTGCGGACGAATCACGGCGCTCGCGGTGCTTCCAGCCCTCCAACGGTTACGGTTTGCGCGGATGCTGCTTCAGCTCCGGCACCTCCCGGCCGAGGAACTCCTCCAACGCCTGCTTCACTCCGGGCCGCCCGGTGCTCATCATCAGATCCACTTGGCGCACCTGCTCCACGACCGTCGCAGCCTGCATGCCGCGTTCCTGAATTAGATATGCGGCCCACAGTTGGCTCGCTCGCGCCGCGCTCGCGCAGTGGAGCAAGATCTTTCCGTCGGCCGCCGACATCGCTGCGGAAAATTCCGTGAGAGCGCTTGGTGTGTACGGATACTCCGCCGTACCTCGCAGAGGGATATAGACGTATTTCATCCCGAGTTCGCTGACGAGCGCGACTTCATCGAACTTGACGCCGGTCATCTCGTCAGGTGCGCGCAGGTTCACGATCGTTGTGACGCCCTGGGCTCTCAGTTCCCGGAGTGCGCGCTCGGTGGGCTGGCCGCCCATGAACACGTCGTCTCCGACCTTCACGAATTTTGTCACAAACAGCCCGGTCGTATCCAGGTTGACGGGTGCCGGCACAGGTCCACTGGGATTTGGTCCGGCCAACCGCTGCGCGGCGGACGCGTACGGAAGCGCCGTGACTAGCACGGCAGCGAACATCCATCGACACGCAGTGGTGCGAGTCACGTGCATTGTCGTTTTCCTTGCTGAATGTTGGGAAACTGGAATCGCTGGCTTCAGTCAATCTGCGTAGCATAGAAGATGCTGCGCGATCGGGTGCGCCGCTTCTCCAGTCACGGTCAGCGTGGAGCAAAAGCCGACCGCGTCAGATGGAGTGCCCCGCGCGCGCGGGCGCGGGCGACCGGAGCAGTACCGATGCATTGCAAGCGAATACACGCCAGGGTCGGGTTATTGCGTGGCCGCAGCGTCGGTCACCGTCGGTAACTCATTGTGCCGTATGCTGTTAGCATGCATGTTGTCCATAGCGCCGATCCGGATCTCAACCAGCCGATAACCAGCGAACTCGGATCGCCGTTGTTTCCCGCAACGGGTGGCCCATCAGACTGGCGTTTCGGAACTGGAAGTGTAATCTTTCTCATCAGGGCACACGCGCATAGGGCGCGGGTGTCCGACTGGTCAGGGGCGTCGCTCTTGCGAAGCCCCTTTTTTATTGACCAGGCGTCAGCGGACGTACGGCATGCCCGGACTCCGAGGACTACACACATAAGGAGTTCGACAATGCGTACGACAGGAACGGTCAAGTGGTTCAATGATGCGAAGGGCTTTGGTTTCATCACCCCGGAAGACGGCACCAAGGACTGCTTCGTGCATCACTCGGCCATCCAGGGTTCGGGTTTCAAGTCGCTTGCCGAAGGCGAGCGGGTTGAGTTTGACGTAGTGCAGGGCCAGAAGGGCCCGGCTGCTGAGAACGTGACCAAGATGGGCAAGTAGTCATCGTTTTTTTCGGAGAACAGATCTAGATGATTCAGGGCTTCACATTCGAACACGGCGATCGCACCTACACATGCACGGTGGAGAAGCGCACTGCGCCTCCCGCTGGCATGTGGTGGTGGTTTGCCGTGTCGCGTGATGCGCAACGGTACGCGATCATGGAGGCCGCTTCTGGGGACACCCAGACGTCGGTCAAGTCGCGGATCACGGCGTATTACGAGAACCTGCTGCGCATTCGTGCGCTGCCGCCGGAGCCACGTCATCAGTTCTCGCGTCCGGGACGGCCGAAGTCGGTCAAGACTGTCGAACAGGATTGACCATCCGGAGCGCCGCGTGAAGTGACGCGACGCTTCGCAGTTCGGTTGCAGATGTCAAACGCCCCGCCAGTGCACTGTGCACTGGCGGGGCGTTTGTGTTTCTGTACTCGTGGCTACGGTTCGCGTTTCCAGCGGGCCGCGATCCGTGCGGCTTCCTCAGCGGGCGCCCAGACCACGAGCACTTTCGCTCCGGCGGGTCCGGTCTTGTGGCGGATCTTTGCCGGCGGGCGGACAAAGCCGGCCATTCCCGGCTTGAGCACGGTCATCATGCCATCCACCGTGTGTTCGAGCTCGCCGGAGAGCACATAGAGCACCTCGGTAGAACCGTGGGCGTGATCGCCCGAGTCCATATTCGGCGGAAATGTCAACTCGCCGAGCGAGACCTCAGGTCCAATTCCGGCATCACCGAAAAGCAGTTTCAGCTTCAGCCCGCCCGGCGACGTGAAATTCGTGGCCGTGGGCGCGGCACCCTGGTTACCGCTTGGGCTGCCGCCCTGTGCGGCCGCCGCGGCCGGCATGGCGCTGAGCAACGCAGAGCTGAGCAACGCAGAGCCGAGCAACGCAGAGCCGAGCAACGCAGAGCCGAGCAGCATCGCGCCGAGCGTGCCTCCAACTGTACCGGCGGGCCGAGCGGCGATCGCGGCGTTCGTCGAGTGACCGTGTTCGCGGGCACCAGGTGTCTGCATGGCGTGCCTCACTTGGGTGTCTCCATTTTCCAGAATGCGATGCCGCCGGCCTGTTGACCGACATCTACAGTTCCAACCTTCGTGAACGCACGCAAATCGTATACGTCCACCTTGCCCGGCGCTGAGCCGACACCTTCGCTCGCCACGAACGCGTAGCGTGAGTCGGGAGTGACGGCAATTCCGTTCGCCAGCGTGGTTGAGTTCTTCAGCGTCGCGAGGATCCGGCCACTGGCGACGTCGTATACCTCGAACGACGACGCCGGCTTCAGAGTTGCCAGCAGCAACTTGCCGTCCGGCGTGGTAGCGAGATTGTACGGCCCGCGGCCCGTCCTGAACTTGCGTGTCATCGTCCACGACGCGCGGTCCACTTCGACGATTTCGTCGCTCTTGTTGCAGGCGACGTAGACGACGCGCCCGTCCACCGATGGTTGTGCCCACGTCGGTGAGCAGGTCGGCGGCGCCATCGCGTGCTTCATACCCATCGCGGCATAGCCCACCTGCGCCGGATCCGCGGTCTTGCCTTCGGATACGCGTTTGGCTCCGTCGATCCACATCCTCAGCATGGCGTCCAGCGGGCCGTCGATCGGCAGCGGACCCTCCTTCGACCTGGCCACGGAGAATCGGCGCGACACGGCCTTTTTCGCGATGTCGATCTCGACGAGCTGGTCGTCCATCATGCAGCCCGAATAATGAAACGCGCCGTCGGTTGTGATCCTACTCCCGTGCGGCATAGTGCACGTCACGATGTGAGCGACTTCGGTCATTGAAGGCGTGTACACCATCGAAATCGACGACGGTACCATGTCGCCGTGCAGATTGAAATTCGAGATCAACGCATATCGGCCGTCCGGTGTCACGTCGAGCGTGGCCGGAAAGTTGCCAAGCAGCAGCCCCGGCGCGACGAGCGTGTCCGGGCCGAGCTCGTACATCCAGAGTTTGCCGTCCGGGAATCCGTGCCCCGTGGTCACAAACATGTAGCGACCGTCCTTCGTGATCTGCACGCCGTGCGGGCTTTCCATTTCGGCTTGAAGCTCGCCGATTTCCCACGTTCGCTCGACTACGAACCCTGCGGGTCCGAAGCGAAGCCTGTGCATTTTGTCCGCCGACTCAGCGCCGACGTACACCCAGTAGTTGGCCGATGGCGGCGTGGCAACGGCCGCCTGCGCGACGACGGGCTCCGGCCCGGCGAACAAACCCGCAAGCGCCAACGCGACGACTGCTGCAGATTCCACTGTCACCCTTCGCACGGCCCATCCCGAAACGGCCTTTCGAGCCAGCTGCCGGCGAGGCATCGTCGTCTGGTTCATCAACCCCCACGGATTGGAGTGTTCTCGATGATTGTAGCACGCGGAATGCGGTTCGTCACGCAGCTGACGGCCATCGGTGCACTCGTCGTGGTCGCGGCAAACCCGGTTGCGGCTCAGAATCCGCCTCCCGCTCCGCCACCGGTCGCGCGAATCGTCGCCGAGCCGGCGTCGATCGTGATCGAGGCCGGAAAATCGACGTCGATCAAGTTCACAGCCTACGACGCAGCCGGGAATGCGATCGCAGGATTCGCGCCCCGTGTGCGAGGCGGCGGCCCCAACATCAGGGTCACCGAGAATGCGATCACGGCTCTGGCCGCGGGAAACTTCGAGCTTACGGCCACAGGGCAGGGCGTGGGCAATGAGCCGGTCACTGTCAGCATTCCCGTGCGGGTGACCTGGCCTGCGCTCGCACGCCTGGAAATCGTTACGGCGGAGGGCCGCTTGTACGCCAATACGACGCTGGCGACACGGCTACGCGGCTGGCATGCGGACTCTAGCGAACGCGCGGGCGTGAGCGCGACGTGGCGTAGTTCGAACACTGCGGTTGCCACCGTGGACCGTTTCGGCAATGTGAGCGGGCTCCGCGCCGGTGCCGCGACGATTTCGGCGGAAGCCGACGGCGTGCGGACCGACCTGACGTTCACCGTCGGCGCCAATCCAGTTGCTCGTCTCGAAATTACGTTCACGGAAGACCAGCTGCGCACGGGTGATGTCATTCACCTCACTGCGAACGCCAAGCGGGCCGACGGCTCGGTGGTGAGCGACGCACCTGTCACGTGGACATACACGTACGCGCCCGACGACTCAATCGCGCCAAACGGGATTCCCGGCGGCGCGGGGATCGTGCAGTTCGGTCGGTTCACCGGCAACTATCCCGGTCGGTACACGCTGCTCGCGATGGCCGGCGGCGCGAACGCACAAAAGACGATTCAGGTTGCACCGCGCGACGTGCGGCAGCGCATAAGCGTGATGAGCCGCGGTACCGTGAACTCGACGCACACGTCCGACCTCTGGCCGTGGACCGGCAAGGACGGCCGCGACTACGCGCTCGTTGGCACATGGGGCGGCGACGGCTATGCGATCGTGTTTGACATCACGGATCTCGGCAACATCGTCAAGACCGACTCGGTGAAGGTTGATGCCCGTACGATCAACGACGTCACCGTCTCACCCGATGGCCGCTACGGCGTGTTGTCGCGCGAAGGGGCGTCGAACCGCATCAACGGAATCGTGATTCTCGATCTCGCAGACCCCGCGCACCCGACGGTGGCCTCGACGTTCAGTCAGGAGCTCACCGGCGGCGTGCACAATGTGTTCGCCACCAACGACTACCTGTTCGCGGTCTCGGGCGGTTCGAAGTACGTGATCGTAGACGTGAAGGACATCACCAACCCCAAATATGTCAGCGAATACCGGCATCCCAACGCGCGTCTGCATGACCTGTGGGTTCACGACGGTATTGCGTATTCGGCGCAGGGCGGGGCGGGCACAGTCGTGGTCGATGTCGGCAACGGGAAATACGGTGGCACAATCGAGAAGCCAAAGTTGATCACTGCCTACCAGGTAAACTCGGGACACGAGATTTTCCCGTATTTTCAGAAATCCACCGGGCGGGTATACCTCTTCATTGGCGACGAGGAAATGAGCCGCACCGGCCGGGCGTGGGAAGGCACGCAGTACGTTCTGTCGGGAGCCGACGGGAAGCCACCAAAGGGCGGAATCGCGCAGACGTCGGGTGGCTACACGCATATCATCGACTTTACCGATCCTCTCAAGCCGATCCCCGTTGGCCGGTACCACCTCGAGGACTACGGATCGCACGACATTATCGTGCAGGACGATATTCTCTATCAGGCCTATTACGACGGTGGCGTTCGCGTCGTGGACGTATCAGGCGAGTTGCTCGGCAATATTTACGACCAGAATCGCGAGATAGGCGTGTTCAAGTCGTACGATCCCGACGGCTACACCGCGAATGCTCCGTTCGTGATGAATGCGATGCCGTGGAAGGGGAAAGTGCTCTGGACCGACTTCAACTCAGGTCTCTGGGCTGCCAAGCTTGAGCCGAAACAGCGCATAGTGCCGTAACCTGATCCAGGGGCCTCTTGCGGTGTCGTTCAGCGCGGCGGATGATTGCATCGTACCTAATAGAAGCATCACGACTCAGTCTTTCTCTCTGCTCGGAGCCCCCATGTTCGAACGCCTCCTTGTCCATCGCCGCGCGACCGCGTGGCGCGTGATTGCGTCGACACTGATCGCCGCGTCGTTCATCGCACCGTCCGCGCGGGCGCAATCGGGGCCCTACACGGCCGCGACGGCCTCGCAACTCGAATGGCGATACATCGGGCCGGTTGGCAATCGCATTGCGTCGGTTGCCGGTGTGCCCGGTGACCCCAATACGTATTACGCCGGTGCGGCGTCCGGTGGTCTCTGGAAGACCACGGACGGTGGAGTTCACTGGCTCCCGATCTTTGACGGGCAGGCCGTGCATTCAGTTGGCGCGCTGGCCGTGGCACCGAGCAACCCGAATATCGTGTGGGCGGGCACGGGTGAGCCGTGGATCCGCAGCCACATCTCGATCGGCGACGGCGTGTACAAGTCCATGGACGCAGGGCGCACGTGGAGCAAGATGGGCCTTCCGGAATCCGGACGCATTGGGCGTGTCGTGATTCATCCGTCAAACCCGGACATCGTGTACGTAGCCGCGCAGGGGCACAGCTACGGACCGCAAAGGGAACGCGGCGTCTACAAGACGTCCGACGGTGGCCGCAGCTGGTCGCAGGTTCTGTTCGTGGACGAGAACACGGGCGCGATTGACGTGCAGATGGATCCGCGCAACCCGAACAAGCTGTTCGCTTCCATGTGGACGCTCGAGATCCGCACGTGGGGCCGCACGTCTGGCGGTCCGGGCGGCGGGATCTACCAGTCGAACGATGGCGGCGCCACGTGGAGTAAGCTGGCCGGCAGCGGTCTTCCCAAGTATCCGGTTGGCAAGAGCAGCGTGGCCATCGCGCGTTCCAACCCGAATCGCGTGTATGCGCTCATTGAAACGGCCGACGGTGTGCCGATCAAGGACGAGCCGGTGGATAACGGCGAACTCTGGCGGTCGGATGACGGCGGCGCGAACTGGAAGATCGTTAACTACGATCGCAACCTGGCGTGTCGGCAGGCGTACTACACGCGTGTCACGGCCTCGACAGACAATCCCGACGAGGCGTACTTCTTGTGCGCGTCATTCAGCCGTACGCTCGACGCCGGCGTGACAAGCGTTACCGCAGGTCGTGGCGGCGGTGGCGGGCGCGGTGGCGGGCGCGGTGGCGGGCGCGGTGGCGCCGGCGGCGCGGCTGCCGGTCCGGCCTTGTCGGCCCCGGGCGGCGACCATCATGACATGTGGGTCGACCCGACCGACGGCAATCGCATGATCGTCGGGCACGACCAGGGCGTGTCGATGTCCACGACGCGAGGCCGCGACTGGCTGCGCGTACAGCTCCCAATCGCGCAGATGTATCACGTTACCACCGACGCACGTATTCCGTATTGGGTGCTCGGCAACCGTCAGGACGGGCCCTCGTATCGCGGACCGAGCAATACGCGCTCGGGTGGGCAGATCCCGCGCAGCGTGTGGCATGGAGTGCAGGGCGGCGAGAGCGGATTCGCCACCCCGGATCCGGTTGACACGAACATCGTCTGGTCCACGGCGTCGGGTTCGGGCGCGCGCGGCGGCATCGTCGTGAAGTTCGACCTCCGCACGATGACCGGCGAAAACGTCGAGGTCTGGCCGCAGTCCACCGGCGGCACCTCGGCCGCCGACGTGAAGTACCGGTTCATCTGGGACATGCCGTTCGAGATTTCGCCCCACGATCACAACACGATCTACACGGGGAGTCAGTTCGTTCACCGATCCACCGACAGCGGCCGAAGCTGGCAGGAAATCAGCCCGGACCTGACGCGGAACGACAAGAGCAAGCAGGGCTTTTCGGGCGGGCTCACGGGCGACAACATCGGCGTCGAATACGGCAGCACGATTCACTTTGTCGGAGAGTCGAGGGCGCAGAAGGGGCTCATCTGGGTCGGCACGAATGACGGACTGGTGCAGTACTCGCCGGATGCCGGCAGGACGTGGAACAACGTCACGGCGAACGTGCCGGGCATGCCGATGTGGGGATCTGTACGGCACGTTGAGCCCTCGCGGCACGACGCGAACACGGCATACATCATCAATGACGCGCACCAGGAGAACAATCGCGATCCTTGGGTCTACCGAACGCACGATATGGGCAAGACGTGGAAGCTCATCGTGAACGGGCTGCCCAAGGTGCCGATGGGCTACGCGCACATCATCCGGGAAGATCCGGTCCGGCGCGGCCTGCTGTATCTGGGCACCGAAAACGCGGTCTATATCTCGTACGACGACGGTGATAACTGGGCGCCGCTGAACCTGAACATGCCGCACGCACCAGTGTACGGTATGACGATCGAGGATCGATTCAACGACCTCGTGATCGGGACGTACGGACGCGGGTTCTGGATTCTTGACGACATCACACCGCTTCAGAAGCTCACGCCTGAGATCGCGGCGGCGCCGGTCACGCTGTTCGCGCCGCGGCCGGCGTATCGGTTCCAGAATGTTCAGACCAACGTCACGATGCAGGATGACCTGACAGACGGGCAGAATCCGGAGTACGGCGCGTCGATCAGCTACTGGCTCAGATCGGCACCGCAATCGGCTCCGGAGATTTCCATCGCCGATGCTTCAGGCAGAACGATTCGTACGTTCGAAGGGACGCGCGGTGTTGGCCTCAATCGTGTGCATTGGGATCTGCGAAACCAGCCCACGACTCCACCGCGGCTCCGAACGAAACCGTTGTACAACGAAGAGTTCACCATGGACGTCAACGGCACGAGGTCGGCGCCGGGATTCGGCGCGATGTCGGTTCTCATGATGCCGGGTCGCTACACGGTGAAGCTGACCGTAGACGGCCAGACGTTTCAGCAGCCGCTCGAAGTGCGCAAGGATCCGAATATTCCTGCAACCGACGCCAACATGAGGGCGTCGGTAGCGGCACAGCTGGCGATTCAGGCACAATTGGCGGCAGCGGGCGACATGGTGAATTCCATGGAAGCCGTTCGATTGCAGGTCCAGCAGCTCACAGAAACGCTGGCGTCTGACCGTGCAAACGCAGATATCCGTCCGCAGGTGGACTCTCTTGGCCGCAAGTTCACCGACCTTGAAATGGTGCTCATTGATTTGAGGCAGACAGGGCAGGGGCAAGACGGGGTTCGCTGGCCGGTAAAGGTGGTTGGCCAGCTGGGGTATGTGGCCGGCACCATCGCGGGATCCGCCGATGCGGCTCCCAATACGCAGCAGCGCGAAGTCAGCACACTGCTCCAGCGTCAGGCGCAGACCGCCAAGGAGTCGCTTGACGGGCTCATACAGCGGGATCTGGCGGCGTTGAACGCACTGCTACGCGCTCGTGGGCTCAGGCCCATCACGACTACGCTGCAGAACATCGTGCCGTAGGGATCACCGGTAGGCGCAAGAGAACGGCGCG
>JAQBYI010000074.1 GCA_027622655.1 Gemmatimonadota bacterium
CGGTTTTTCAGTGCATGCGGGCGTGCGGGTCGCCGCGCAGGATCGAGCTGGGCGGGAGCGGCTGTTGCGTCTCGCGCTGCGTAAATGGCATATGCGGCGGGGCGTGGGTGGGAGTGGTGCAGGCGCTGGCAGGGTGTGCTGAGCGTTGTGGACTGCCAATGCTGGCGTATCGAAGTTGTGCAATTGATGCTCGTTAGGCCGGTCAATCCATTCCTAAATCGAGTAAATGTAGTCTCTGACTCCAAGACAATGGTTGGGTGGGGTTAGCGCAGGGTGCTAATTGGCAAGCGCGGGGTCATGGTGTAAGATGTGGAGGTGCAAGGGGTGCTTGAAGTTCTCACCGTTGTATCCGTTTTGCGCTGCGTTGCGCCGCCGGTTTCGAGCCCGTCACGGTGCGGCGTCCAAGTGCCGTCCGGTTGCGCTGGGCGACGATGTTCCGCGGCTGCCAGATTCTGCCGGGGGCGATCGCCAACGCCGGCACCCGTCTCAGCGAAACTGTCATTGTCAACTCCGGGGCCATCGTGGAGCACGACTGCATCGTGGAGGACCATGCGCACATTGCATCCGGGCACCCGCCTGGTCAGCACCGTCCGGGTTTGGCGTGGGCCGCATGTCGGCGCCGGCGCCTCTGTGGGGCAGTTGCTCGTGATCGGAGCGGCGGGCCGTTATAGGCGTGGGCGCCGCCGTGGTGCGGGATGTCACACCGGCGTCGGTGGTGGGCGGCGTGCTGGCGCGTCCGGTACGCGGGCCGGTATGAGGAATTATTGGAGGGCGCATTAGTGGAAGATCTCAATTCGTTGTTCGTGGCGTCGGACACGTCTTTCCGCGACGTGCTGACGACTATCAATGGCGCCGCCCGGGGCATCGCGCTTGTGGTGGACGGGGAACGTCGCCTGACCGGCGTCATCACCGATGGGGATGCGCGGCGCGCGATTCTGGCGGGCGTGCCGCTTACGGCGCCCGCGTCGGCCATTCTTAGTCGCAAGCCGGCGGGTGTGCCGATTACGGTGCTGGCCACCACGCCGCCTTCCGATCTGGTCGCGCTAGTGCAGCGAACCCGAATCAGCCACCTACCGATCGTCAACGACGCCGGGCAGGTCGTGGACTTCTTCGGGCTGGACGACTTGCTCACTAATGAAGAAATGACGCTGCAGGCCGTGGTGATGGCCGGCGGCTTCGGCAGTCGGCTACACCCCCTGACGGCCTCCACGCCGAAGCCGATGTTGCCGATTGGCGATCGCCCGCTCATTGAACACATCATCCGGAACCTTAGTGATGCGGGCATCCGGCAGGTTAGCATCGCGACGCACTACCTCGCTGACAAGATCACCGATCATTTCGGAGATGGCGAGCGGTTCGGCGTCACGGTCCGCTACATGCCAGAGGAGCAACTGCTCGGCACGGTAGGCGCGGTCGCGCTGGTGCCCGACTCGCAGACGCCGATGCTGGTCATCAACGGCGACATCCTGACGACTATGGATTTTCGCGCGATGCTGTCGTTCCATCGGGAGCATGGCGCCGAT
The DNA here is from genome assembly GCA_027622655.1 of Gemmatimonadota bacterium. Lineage (GTDB taxonomy): Bacteria > Gemmatimonadota > Gemmatimonadetes > Gemmatimonadales > Gemmatimonadaceae > Fen-1231. Next base: position 1,524 of record JAQBYI010000074.1, read on the forward strand.
TTGACGGTGGCCGTGCGCCGGTTCGAGGTACAGGTGCCCTACGGCGTCGTCAACACCGACGGCGAGAAGGTGCTTGGCGTGACTGAGAAGCCGGTGCATTCGCACCTCGTAAACGCCGGAATCTATCTTCTGGAGCCGAGCGTGCGTGGGTTCATTCCTCGGGGCGAGCGGTACGACATGACCGAGCTGATCCAGGCGCTCGTCGCCGCCGGGCGGACGGTGATCTGTTTTCCGGTGTGGGAGTACTGGCGTGACATCGGCCATCGGCGCGACTACGAGCAGGCGCAGGCCGACGCGAAGAGCGGCCGTCTGGTGAGTTAGTTCCTAGGGTTCATTTATGCAGACTGACCCTGACCTTGCCGGCGTGCAGTGGCTCACTGCTTACGTGGAGTTGTACCGCACTGCCTTTGCCGACGGCTGGGTGCAGCCCCAGATTTTCGAGTTGCAGGACCGCATCGTCGAGACGCAGGTTCGCGGGGGCAAGGTCACCTTCGCTGGCAACGGCGGAAGCGTAGCGATTGCCAGCCATTGCGCGGTGGATTTCAGCAAGACAGCAGGAATTCGCTGCATTAACTTTAACGTAGAGAATCTGATCACGTGCTTGGCGAAGGACTACGGGTGCGAATGTTGGGTGGAGAAGGCGCTGCGCCTCTATGCGGATGATGGGGACCTGGTGATCCTCATCAGTTCGAGAGGCCGCTCGTCGAATATCCTCCGTGCCGCCGAGTATGCCCGATCGCGGCAGTTGCCACTGGTGCTGCTGACCGGGTTCGACGCTGACACCTCGCCACGGGCGCTGGGGGATCTTTGCTTTTGGAGTGACAGAAGCGCGTACAACGTCGTCGAGATCACGCATCACGTGTGGCTGCTGGCCGTGTGCGAACTGATCGTCAGCACGGCGGAGTATGCGGCAGTTCGTTAACTGCGGGCGCAGGCATGACACCCCTTCGAGCACTCGTCACAGGTGGTACGCGCGGCATCGGCGCGGCTACGGCTGTCGCACTCGCAGACGCGGGGTTGGACGTCGTCGTGACCGGCACCACGGCGGATGGTCCGCGACCGATCGGCTGCGGATACCTGCAGGCGGATCTGTCGGACGCGGCGGGCGCGGAGGCGTTCGGGCGGGAGGTTGCTGATTCTGGTTTCTCGGTGCTGGTCAACAACGCCGGCGTGAACAAGATTGGGGCGCTGGCCGAGTACGAGACGACGGACCTGCAGCGGATCCTGCAGGTCAACCTAGTGGCGCCATTTTTGCTGTGCCGCGCGGTCGTGCCTGGGATGCGCGCGCGACGGTTCGGCCGCATCGTCAACATCACGTCGATCTGGGGCGTGGTGAGCAAGGCGGGGCGGTCGGCGTACTCGTCGAGCAAGTTCGGCCTATTCGGTCTGACGCGCGCGCTGGCGCTAGAGGTCGCGGCCGATAACATCATGGTGAATTGCCTAGCGCCGGGCGTGGTCGAGACGGAGATGACACGGACGATCCTCGGCGACGAGGGCATGCGCGAGCTGACGGCGCAGATTCCAGCGGGACGCATGGCTCAGCCCGAGGAGATTGCGCGGTACGTGCGGTTTCTGGCCGCTGAGGAGAACACCTATATGACCGGGCAGACGATTGTCGTGGATGGCGGGTATACCGCCGCGTGATGAACCGATGAACCTACGCATCATTCCGCGGCTCGATATCAAGGGGCCGAACTTGGTAACGGGCGTTCACTTCGAACGGCTGCGCGTCCTGGGCCGGTCCGGTGCGTTCGCGTGCCACTATTACGAACAGTGCACCGACGAGTTGATCTACAAGGATGAGGTCGCCAGCCTCTACCAGCGCAGCCGCCTGTTGCCGATTGTCGAGTGGACCGCGCGGGAGATCTTCATTTTGCTGACGGTGGCGGACTGCGGACGCTCGACAGCATCCGCACGATACACTGGGCGGGCGCCAACAAGTGCGCGATCAACTGATAGTGTTCACGCCGGGCGTCAAGGCCGCCATCGTAGAGTAAGTGGCCGTGATGCTGGCGCCGGAGGCAGAGGTCGGCATCACACCGCCCACACTCGCCGCCGCAGTCTCACTGACGCGGTTCGTCAAGCGCGTGTTTTGATACAGAAGACCCCATGAACACCCTACTCAACGATCCCCATCATGGCGATCTGGTGATCCAGTCAAAAACTGGTCCGTATACTGTGCGATTTGGATCCGCTTTCGCGGGGATCGAAGGCGGCCTGAGCCCGCGCGAGCACCTGATCATCGATGCGCGCGTCGCGCAGTTGTACGCCACGCCATTGCGCGCGGCGCTCGCCGGCCCGTCCGTCCTGCGGATTCCAGCCACCGAGGGGCACAAGTCGTTGGAGCAGTTTCCAGCCTATGTTACCCACCTACTCGAACACGGCGTGCGGCGTGATCACATGCTAGTCGCTGTCGGGGGTGGCATCATCCAGGATATCGTATGTTTTCTCGCTGCGACGCTGCTGAGGGGGCTACCGTGGCGCTTCTATCCCACGACGGTGCTGGCGCAGGCCGACAGTTGCATCGGATCGAAGTCGTCAGTGAACGTCGGCTGCTTCAAGAACCAGATCGGCACCTTTACGCCGCCGCGCGACATTCTGATTTCCACCGACGTACTCGACACCCTCGAGGTCGACGATGTCTGCTCGGGGCTGGGTGAAGTGATCAAGGTTCATGTGATCAGCAGCTGGTCTGACGTGCGGGCGCTTGCACGTGATTACCCGCGCCTGCAACACGATCGAGCGCTGCTCACTACGTATATTCGTCGTTCCTTGGAGATCAAGAAACTCCGAATCGAAGCCGATGAGTTCGACCGAGGCGAGCGGCTGGTCCTCAACTACGGCCACACGTTCGGCCACGCCATTGAGAGTGCTACCAGCTACGCGATTCCGCATGGGATCGCCGTCACAATCGGCATGGACTTTGCGAATTTCGTGTCGTGGCGGTTCGGTCTGATCCCGGCCGACGTGTACTCTGAACTGCACGCGCAGGTGGCCGCCAACTACGCCGCATTCCAATCGGTGCCGATTCCGGTCGACGGTTTTTTCTCCGCGCTGGCCCGCGACAAGAAGAACCTCGAGCAACAGATTAGCCTGGTTTTACTGCGGGCGCCGGGCCAGGTGTTCCTCGATCGCTATCCTAACGACCAGCGTTTTCAGGACATCTGCCGCGAGTTTCTGGCGGCGCTGCCGGCGTCGGCCGCGAGCGGAGCCTCCTGATGGTCAACGTCGGCATTATCGGTTTCGGCAAGATGGGGCGCATTCGTGCTGAGGCCGTCACACGGCACGGTGGCGGCCGCGTGGTTGCGGTTGCCGAGCCGGGGGCGCCGGGCGACATGAACATGGGCGTGACGGTGTACCGAGATTCGGACGCGCTGCTAGCTGATACGCGCTTAGATGCCGTCGTGATTTGCACGCCGAACTACCTGAACAAGCCGCTGACGATCCAGGCGCTCGAGGCGGGCAAACACGCCTTCTGTGAAAAGCCACCAGCGTTGTGCGCGTCGGATGTCGAGGAGATCTGTGAGGTCGAGCGCCGCACGGGTCTGAAAGTGATGTACGGGTTCAATCACCGCCATCACGGCAGCATTCGCAAGGCCAAGGCGCTGCTCGACTCGGGCGCTTACGGCCGACTGCTGTGGATGCGCGGCCGGTACGGCAAAAGCGTTGACGCCGACTTCTACCAGACCTGGCGTGCAAAACGCGCGCTGGCCGGCGGAGGAATCCTCATCGATCAGGGCATCCACATGCTCGACCTGTTCCTGCTGATGGCCGGACGGTTTGATGAAGTCCAGGCGTATGTGTCGAACCTTTACTGGAACCTCGACGTCGAAGACAACGTTTTCGCCATGCTCCGCAACCAGGACGGCGTCATCGCCTCGCTCCACTCGACGATGACCCAGTGGCGACATCTGTTTTCGTTCGAGATGTTCCTAGAGCGCGGATACATGGTCATCAATGGGCTGCTCACTTCCTCGCGGAAGTATGGCGAAGAGGATTTGGTGGTCGCGCGTAACCGCACGGTCGCGCCGGCCGCGACCTGGGACGACAGCGAGACGTTCCATTTTCCGGTTGACGACTCGTGGCAGGTCGAGATTTCGCACTTCCTCGACGCCATCGTCACCGGCGCGCCGCTGCAGTTCGGCACAACCGAGGATGCGCTCAATCTCATGCGGCTGGTCGACAAGATTTACGCATCTGATCCGTCGAAGGGCGCGGGCCCTAGCGTGGACCTGGCTCATGGCTGACGCGCGTACAGCCGTCAGGGCGCCTCACCTTGCGCCGAAGGTGGTGTTTGTCGACGGCCAGCCCGGCTGCGGCAAGACAATGCTGTCGCCCATCGTTGGTGCGTTGCCGCGGGTCGAGCTGCTTCAGTATTTCTACGAGGGGGAATACACCTGCGCGATGGACTTCCTGAGCCTCATCGATCGGTCGGCGTCCGTCACGATGATCCGAATACTGACCGATCTGCGACTGTACAACCTGATGATGTCGCGCGACACGAATTTCCGGCGCGGCGATCTGTCCAGTGTATTCATGAACTCGCGCCCCTGGCGGTACCTGGCTCGGTTATTTCAGCCGGGCAATGAGCACGTCCTGCCGAGGATTGCGGCGGAGCGCCCGATTCTTCATTTGGCAACTCACAATCTACTTGGAATCTCGACGCCCATTGTTGAAGGCCTCGGCGACCGAGCCGTGTTCGTCGAGGTGGTGCGCCACCCACTCTACATGATCCGCCAGCAGGCGCTCTACACCAATCGGTACGGCAAGGACGTGCGCGATTTTACGGTCTGGCATACCGCGCCGGGTGGGGCGCCCGTGCCGTTCTTCGCGGCCGGGTGGGAGGAGCAGTTCCTGGCAGCGAACGCGTGGGAACGCGCGATTCTCTTCATGGAACGGTGGGAGCGCCAGTGCGCGGCGCTCCAGGCCGCGCATCCGGCGTGGTGGGAGAGCCAAGTGCTGCTGGTGCCGTTCGAACGGTTTGTACTTGACCCGCATCCGTACATGGCCGGCATCGAGCGCGCGCTGGGCACGATTGCAGATGACGTGACCAGGCGCATGATGAAGACGCAGTGTGTGCCTAGGACCCGCATTGCCGGAGGACCGAATCTGCCGATCTACCAGCAGTACGGCTGGCGGCCGCCGCTCGCCGCAGGCACCGAGCGTGATGAACTGGCCGAGCGACGGGCCGATGCCGCCGCGCACGTGTCGCCCGAGGCACTCGAGCGGTTGGACCGACTTTCTGGCTCGTACGAAGCGGCCCATCTGTCGGATCTGCCGGCGTTAGCTAAATCAAGGAGCCGCACGTGATTGCTGACCGAATCGATCGCTGGTCCCGCTACTTCGACGCCCCCGCCTGGCGCGTGGCGTTCGAGTATCTCGCGACGCTCGACGCCACAGCGGAGGAGGGCTTTACCGAGCTCGATGGGCGTAACCTCTATGCGCGTGTCATGTCGTACGAGACCAAGCACGAGGCCGGCGCGGTGCTGGAAAGCCACCGTGAGTACATTGACATTCAGTCGGCGCTCGAGGGGCCTGAGCGCATTGCCTGGTATCCCATCGAAGGGCTGGAGCCGCTGGGCCCCTACAACGAGGCGAAAGACGTCCTGCACTACCGGCACCCGGCGTACGCGCCGGGCCAGGTGATCGTCGAGCCCGGCCATTTCATCGGCCTGTTTCCCACCGACGGCCACATGCCGCAACTTGCGGCCGGGCTGCCCAGGCTTATCAAGAAGGTCGTGATCAAGGTCCGCGTGTCGGCCGTGGCGGGTCTGGGAGCGAACCGATGAAAACCGTAGCCATGATCCCAGTGCTGCTGGGCAGCACCCGCATTCCTGACAAGAACCTGATCTACGTGGACGGCTACCCGATGGCGCATTACGTGGTGAACGCCTGTCGCGAGGCCGGATGCTTCGACGAAATCTACATCAACTCGGAGCACGACGAGATCGAGGCGCTGGCGAAGTGGCTGGGCGTCAAGTTCTTTCGGCGCGATCCAGGGGCCGGCGGGTCCCGGTGCATCATGAAAAGCAAGTCGCGACAGTGCGAGTCCACGCGCTGTCAGACTCACGACCACTTTCTGGCCACGTTCATGAAGGCGATCGGCCCGGACGTGCTGGTGCAGGTGCACACCACGTCACCGCTCTTGCGCCCGGCGACGATTCGCGCGTTTGCCGAACGGATACAGCAGGGCGGCGAAGACTCGCTCTTCAGCGTTGAAGAGCGCCACACTGAAACGCTGCACGACGGGAAGCCGCTGAATTTCTCGCTGTCACACAAGACCCCGACGCAGTCGCTGCCGCCCGTGCAAAGCATCAGTTGGGCCTTGTCGGCATGGCGCGTCCCGTCTTTCATCGCCTCGTACGATCGGAACAATCCGGGGGAAAACGGTCCGACGTTCTGCGGCCGGGTAGGGTACTTCCCGCTCGACAGCATCGAGGCGCTTGATGCCGACACGTGGAACGACCTCTACCTCATCGACGCGGCGCTTCAGCAGCGCCGGCTCGGGCTGTATCCCGGCCAGTTCAAATGGTCGCCCGCAGTTACCGGGATCGAGCACGAACTTGAGGCGCTCATCGCCCGCGATGGCGTCACGCTGTTCGAGGCCGGCGGCGCGAACACGCGCCTGTCGAACCTAGACGAGATCAGGCGCCGGATGGGGCCCGCGCCGTGGATCTATCTGCTGGTGTGGAGCGGCCACGACCAGTCGGCGATGGTCTGCCAGCCACCCGGCGAAGGCGCGCGCAAACACTGCCATGTGACCCACGACGAGTGGTGGGTGGTGCTCGAGGGCACGTTCGAGTGGCGGCTCGCCGACGGCTCGGTTGTCGTGGGCCGGCCGAACGATTTGGTTTACCTGCCCCGGGGCACCGTGCACTCGATCGTCTGCACGAGTGAGAATGCCGGCATCCGGCTCGCCAACGGCGCCCGCTTCATGGAGCATGTCTACGTCAGTTGAGTCATGCCAGGTCGCTCTCGTCACGGGCGCCACCGGCGGTCTCGGCCGCGCGGTAATGGATCTCTTGGCCGTGCGCGGGGTCCGGTGCATTGGCTTGGCGCGCCACGCTGATGCGGCCGCTGGAATCTGGGAGGCGGACGTGACGTCCGAGGCCGAGGTGAGCGCTGCGGTCGCGCGAATCGCGACCGAGTGGGGCCGCCTGGACATTCTGGTCAACTGCGCCGCGGTGGTGTCCACCGGTGACGATCTCGCCCTGCCGCCAGCGGAATGGGATCGAGTGCTGGCCGTGAACGTTGTCGGCACCTATCTCTGCTGCCGGTACGCGGCAGGCCCGATGCGGCAGCAGCGCTACGGGCGCATCGTCAATGTCTCGTCCATCGCGGGACGGGCTTTCAGCCAGACTGCGTCGGTCGTCTACACGGCGTCCAAGTACGCCGTGATCGGCCTGACCCGGCAACTGGCCGCGCGCCTCGGCCCGTCCGGCATTACCGTGAACTGCGTGGCGCCGTCGCAGTTCGAAACACCGTTGCTCGTGCAAAGCGTGCCGGCCGAGGTCCGGGCGCGCCTAGCGGCTGCCAATCCGACCGGCCGGCTCGGACAGCCTGCGGATATGGCGGCGGTCATCGGGTTCCTGGCCAGCGGACCCGCTGGGTACATGAACGGCGCCATCGTCGACGTCAATGGCGGCACATGGTGACAGGCACTCTGCGCGGCGCGGCGGTACTGGTCACCGGTGCGGATGGTGCGTGCCGGCGCCGCGCCGTGCGCAGAGGCGACCGAATCTCTCCTCAGAGCATGACCGCGCTTGGCACCGGCAATCGCACCCGCTCGCTCACCACCGCTGGCGATGAATGGACAGCAACTGGCAGCTCCAGTAGGGGTGTTTGAGGGAATTCCTGAACAAGAGTTTGACCAGACGGCAAACCTGGTGGTGGAAGCGGGTCGTGACCTGTGGACGCACCCGGCGGGAGCGGATGCAGATCCGATCCCAGAACTGGAGTTTGATCAGACGTTGGGGTTGTAAACCTGCGCTGCGCAAATGGCACATGCGGCGGAGCGTGGGCGGGCGTGGTGCTGGCGCTGGCAGAGTGCGGTAAGAGTTGTGGTCTGCCAATGCCGGCGTATAGAAGTTGTGCAGTTTCTACATGTTAGGCCGGTCAATTCTGTCAAAAATTTGAGTAAATGTAGTCTCTGACTCCAAGACGATGGCTGGGTGGAGGTTAGCGTAAATTGGTGCTTGAAAATTTTGAAAAGATGGGGAGTAGGGTGTATCATGTGGGGGTGGCAGGAGACTTGAATTTTCTATCCGTCTGAGACTCACTAGGAAGCAATATTCGCTGGATGCGCCTGCCTAGCTACGTGGGCTGGCGCCTGAAAGCTTTATGCAAATGTCCGACATACTTGCATCCACCTTCGTTCTGGCGGTGACTGATCTCGCAGGGTCGAAGAAGTTCTATCTGGAAAAGCTCGGCTTTACGGAGGACTTCAGCGTCGATGGCTGGTCGTTCTTGAGCCGTGGGGCTTGTAGGCTGCGCCTGGGCCATTGTCCCGATGCAAAGCCTATGTCGAGCGCTGATGATCACTCGTGGTTTGCTTACCTCCATGTTCAGGATGCGGCTGGTTTATACCAAGAAGTCGTGAATAAGGGTGTGAAGATCTGGCATGTGCTCGGAGACAAGCCCTGGGGCATGCGCGAGTTTGCGGTCGTTACTCCTGATGGTCATAGGATTGTCTTTGGAGAAGAATGGCCGGTTCCGCCGGAAGGATGAATAGGCTTCATTTCGATGTTGACATGAAGAAACTGATTGGGATTGCGGTTTTGGTTTTTGAACTGTGCGCGGGCCCGATTTTTGCATTGATGTCGTGCCAAGGGCATTTCTGGGAACAGTCACTCAGCGGACCCTTCAGCGGCAGGTCGTTCACGGAGGCCACTGCATAAATGGGATGCGCAGCGGCGGGTGGGTGGGCTGGATCCAGGCTCAGATTTGAGTGTGGATACGGTACCGGCATAGGTCGAGCGCGACCTGCGGAAGTTTTTGGAGTGTGGCATTCTGGCGCACGGGTTTGCGCGCCCCTGGTTTTATTCTGTGCGCTTCGGCCACCATGGAAAGAAGGCGGGTGTGCGCGCAATATATTCGCGGTAGGCGGGGCGCTGCGCCAGTGTT
>JAQBYI010000022.1 GCA_027622655.1 Gemmatimonadota bacterium
TCGAACCCCTTGCGGTAGTCGTCTAAACAGCACCAATCACAGAGTCACATTCCCGCTGAACCAGCACAAGGTGAACTAGCCATGTCCGACAACAAGACCGGTGCAATCGCCTGGGTTGACCTGACTGTTCCTGGCGCGGAGGAGCTGCGCGATTTCTACGCGGCTGTCTGTGGCTGGACGCCGCAGGATGTGAAGATGGGCGACTACGCCGATTACACGATGCGCACCGCAGAGACCGGCGAGGCAATCGCAGGTGTGTGTCATGCCAAGGGAAAGAACTCCGGGCTCCCCAAGCAGTGGCTCGTGTACGTGAGCGTGTCGGACCTCGACGCGTCGCTCGCCGAATGCGTCGGCCGCGGTGGTAAGGTCTACCGCGAAAAAGCGTCGATGGGATCGTACGGCGATTTCGCCGTGATCCAGGATCCCGCGGGCGCGGTGATGGCGTTGATTCAGCCCAAAACGTAGTGACGGCGCGTCGGCACAAGGCAGCCGGGTCGGCTAGATTTCGGTGATGATCCGGGACCGGAGTGATATGACAGCGCGCGTCGTCGCGCTCAACAGTCCTGAGGCGGGCGAATCGCGTGTGGGCGGTACGCCGGCCGAGCGCGTCGCGCTTGTTGTGGAACTGAGCGCAATGCTCTGGGCGCGTACAGGGAAGCCGCTCCCCGACTATACGCGCGGCACGATGCCGATCGTCGTCACTACGCTCCGCGCATCCCGCGATCGCAGCTAGTTCGGCATGTCGAACGATTTTCGGGACGTTCTCGCTGAATTGGTGAGGGCGGACGCGCGCTTCATGGTTGTTGGTGCGCATGCGCTGGGCGTACACGGAGTGCCTCGCGCGACCCTTGATCTCGATATCTGGATCGATGCCACGCCGGAGAACGCCGGCCGAGTATGGTCCGCTTTGGCGGCTTTCGGAGCTCCTCTCGATTCGCTCGCCGTTCGCGAAGCAGATTTCACGCGTGCGGATGTCGTCGCGCAGTTTGGAGTACCGCCGTTCCGGATCGACTTTCTCACGACCGTGAGCGGAGTATCGTTCGACGAGGCGTGGAATGATCGCGTCGTCTCAATGTTCGACGATATCGCCGTGCCGTATATCGGACGCGACGCTTTCGTTCGCAACAAACGCGCGAGCGGCCGGACGAAGGATCTAGCCGATCTTGAGTCGCTCGGCGAGGTCTAGGCGCCGCATCAGTCCACCGTGATGAACCGGTAGAGCACGCGAATCAACCGGTACGCCTCCGGCATTGTCTCGCGCGTGAACTCGATGGCCGTAGGCGACACCGCGTGCACTTCCTGCAGCGCCGTCGCCACCTCAACGAACGCCGGGTCGTGATACTCTATCCGAACGATGTAGCCGCGTAGTCGCTCGGGGCTGAAACGCCGAGCGCTGACCATCGCCTCGCGCGCGCCCTGCTGGATGTCTCGGCGGGCGTCCGCAAGCGGGCGAAGCTCGACGGCTCGGCTGTTGATCGCGCGCTTCACCACCACGCCACGCACGGCTGGCGTGACCTCCTTCTGCTGAGCGACTGCCACGTCGTCGCCGGTGACCATCACGACAGGAACGCCGTGCCAGACGGCGAGAATCGAGTTCATTCCGCCCTCGCCAACGGATCGCCCGTTGACCTGCACGTCCACGAGCACACCGGAGCCGGTGTGCGCGAAGAGTCCGCGTGGTGAACCGGCCTTCGCGTGGTATCCAACGAACATGACCGCGTCGAACGTCGAGTCGAGCCCTTCCATCATTCCGTGGCGCTTGAAACTGTGGCTGATCAATCGCGCGCGGGGATCGAGGTCTTCCGGCAGAATGTTGCGCTGGCCGCCGTGCGAATCGTTCACGAGGACATCAGTTGCGCCCCCTTCAAACGCCCCGCGAATCGCCGCATTGGCATCTTCTGCCATCAGCTTCCGCGCGCGCCCGTACTCGGCGCCAGCTGGTCCAGTCTGGTTGCTGCCGTTCACGCCGCTGATGCCCTCCATGTCCACGGAGATGTAGACTTTGAGCGCCCGCTGGGCCGCGGCCGAATCCGGCGTGGCGATCGTGAGGGCGACTGCGGCAAACGTCGCGACCGTGAGGCGAAAGTGGCGCATTGGGGCTCCGCTGATTGTGAGAACCCGGCAATTGTCGCTGCCAGCCCGGCTCGGCACAATGCCGGCCCCGCTCTGGTCGTCAATATTGGGGTACTAGTACCTGAACAAGCGGTTGATCTTGATCACGAACGCGCGGTTCTTGAGCCCGCGCACCGTAGTTGCGGTCGCGTACCGGTCGTCAGTCATGTCGCGCTCATCGGTGTAGACCAGGAAGATCTCGCTCCCCGGCGCGTACTCCCAGCGGAACCGCAAATTCGTGCCGAAGGCCCTGTCGGCCGAGCTGTACTGCAGGAGCGCGCTGACGAACATCAGCGGCGAGAATCCGTAGTCCACGCGCGTCCGCGCGATACGGGTCGTGAACGAACCGGCCGGCCGCTCGATGCGCGTGATCGTGAACGTCGGCTCCATCGTCAGCCCCTGCATCAGGGACACGCGGGCTGGAGTGAATCCGTTGCCCGAGCCGATGGTAAAGCTGCGGATCGTGCCATCGTAATAGTTCCCGGCCTGCAGTTTTAGTGCACCTGACGCGCGCCGCTGCGCGCCGAAGGCGTACGTCACCTCAACGTCGGAAAAACTGTACGCGCCAGGCGCGACGGGCGCCGGTGATCCTGATGGCGTGAATGAATTGCGAAGGAACTCGTAGTCATTGGTGAAGTCGATGGTAAACTTGTCGCTGTTAGCGAACTCGGTGTCGAACTGACCTTTCCAGATCCGCGCGTCAACGGAACCATCGCCGTTCTCGACGTACTCGCCCGAGCCGGTCCACGCGAACTTCAATATGTTGGGGATGTACTTGGTGGGGCGGGGACTGAACCGCAACTCGCCGAACGAGCGATTGAAGTCAGCGCGCCGCCTAAAACCGATCTGCGGGTCGAAGTTGCTTCCCACCGACAGGAAGTCGGCCTTCGCGCCGTATTTGTCCACGCCATAATCGACGCGCGCCTGATAGCTCTGGTCATCGCCCGTCACGTCCGTCGTGTTCGTCTGCGCCCAGTACGCTCCGGCTGTGAACGCCTGAGTGAGCAGGAAAGTGGCGTCAGCGCCGTACGCCGCGTTCGTTCCCGTGCCCGATGCCGCGACGGATCGGTTGGTGGCCATCAGGCCAATCGAACTACGCTGCAGGATGTCTCGCTTTAGGCGGATTACGCTGAAGTTCGTGGCCTCGGTGGCCGATGCCGCGTCACTCGAGGTCCCGATGTCCATGAGGCCGATCGCGTACTTGCCGAGCTTGCCGGTGAGCCGACCGCCCACGTTGATCGGGATTACGCTGCCGTTGTTGAGCCCGATGCGTCGCGTGTAAAAGAGTTGGGGAGTGTCGGATCCGCCGCGACCGAAGGCGCCGTTGCCGCCGCGTCCGAAATCAAAGATTCCGCGTCCTTCGAGAAAAAAGTCGCGTTTCTCGGGAAAGAAGAGACTGAATCGCGTGAGGTTCACCTGCTGTTCGTCGATCTCGACCTGGGCGAAGTCGGTATTGAGCGTGAGGTCGGCCGTGAGATTCGGTGTGACGGCGTATTTGATGTCGCCGCCGATCTCGGTTCCAAGCTTGTCCTTCTCCGGTGGCGTGCGAACGTTGTCAGTCGTGAGGCGGGAGATGGCGTACGGCTTCAGCTCGATGTTCTTTCCTGCCTCGGGGAGGTCGAGTCCGACAAGCGTTCCACCCGCAGACACTTTGTTCAGCGCCTGCGGACCCGAAAGGATTCGCGGCACCGGCGTGAGGTAATCCCATTCGTTCTTGTGTCGCACGGCGCGCCGGATCTGGATGCCCCAGACTTGGTCTGGCCCGGAACGATAGCGAAGCGACTTGAACGGAATCGCCATCTCGACTGTCCATCCGCCGTCGAAGCGTCCCGACTTCGATGTCCAGACCGGGTTCCAGTCCGTGTTTGATCCGCCCTCGTCAACGACGGAATAGTCGGCGCGCGCGCCGAGCGGATTCGTGTAGAAGGCGAAGCCGCTGCGACGATCGTAAAACGTGTCGAAGAGCACGCCTATGTGTTCGTTGTTGCGAAGGCCACTGGTGTCGCGGCGCAACTCGTCGACGATCCAGTCTTCGGGCGGCGACGACTCGTAGCACTTGCACGTGAGGTACATGTTCTTGTCGTCGTACGTGATCCAGATATCGCTGCGTTCGGTGGCAGGCTCGCCGAAGTCGGGAGCCACCTGAATCATTCCGTCGAACGGCTTCTCGCGCGTGTACACGTCTTCGTCGAGCACGCCGTCGAGCTTGAGCGGCTCGGAAAGCTTGATGGCGCGGATCGTCTTCTGGCCCTGAGCATCGCTCGTCATGACCTCCGGAGCGACCGGCCGCGGCGGGCCGTCAATCACAACGGATGACTGGGCATGCGCGGAGGCGCCGTAGAGTGTCGTGAGCGCAATCACGATCAGCGCGCCGGTCAGGCGGCGCGTGTGGTCCTGGGTCATCGTCGGCGTCGTGTCGGGGGAGGGGAAGGACCCTGAATATGACCTCGTGCGTGGGTGGTGCGGAACCGGCGGAGTGAGAGAGCATTCCCATTCTGCAGGTGACCGAGCGGACGCAACGGTCGGTTGGTCTGGCGGACGCCCCACGGGAAAGCACTTTGTCCCGTGCCCATCCCCATTCATTAGAGTGTGGCCCTGCCGGTTCCCCGTGACCGCTGATCCAGGCACTTGCCGACCGCTACCGCATCGAGCGCGAGCTCGCTCACACCACGTTGTACTCGCCGGCGCCGAAGGTCCGCCACCTGAGCGGCGCGATATCCACCGTGTGCGCCGCGCCGTCGAAAATCTCCTCCGACACCGCGAGCCCAGCAGACGGTCCGTGCATCAGCCCGTGGCCACTGAATCCCGTGCACGCGTAGAGATTCTCCAGCTGCGGTAGCCGGCCGATGATGGCCTGGTCGTCCGGCGTGACCTCGTAGAGGCCCGCCCATTCGTGAGCGATCTCCGACTCGCCGAGCAACGGAAGGCGCCGCATCGCTGCCTCGACGTGCTGCTCGCGCCAAGTTTCGTCGACCGCCGTGTTGAACGCGGGCGGCTCGTCGCGGTTCGACATTCCTGTAAGGATCGCGCCGCCCTCGTAGTGGAAGTAGAGTGACTGCGAAAAGTCGATGACGAACGGAAACTTCTTCGTGAGGCCGGGGATCGGCGACGTCACGGCGATCTGTCGACGGATCGGAACCACCGGCACGTCCACGCCGATCGCGCGGCCGACTTCGCCCGACCAAGGCCCCGCCGCGAGAAGGAACGTCCCGCCGGAAACGTCGCCCGCCGTGGTCTGAAGCGCTTCGATGCGGCCGTTCTCCACGCGCGCACCGGTGACGCGCACGCCCGTGCGCAAAGTTGCTCCAGCGCGCGACGCGCCACGGACGTATCCCTGAAGGATGCCGCTCGGGTCCACAAGCCCGTCCTTCTCGTAGAACGTCGCGGCAAGAATTCCGTCGAGGTTCACCTGCGGCGCCAACCGTGCGACGTCGTCGGGCGCGAGCCACTGCGTGTTGATTCCGTGTGCGTGCTGCAGCTTCACGATGTCGCGGAACGCAGTGACGTCCTTGTCCGCGTCGAGCAGGAACAGGTACCCACACGGGTTGTAGCCGATCGGCTGCTCGAACTCCTCTTCGAAACGGCCAAGCAGTTCAAGGCTGAGTTTCGACAGCTCGATGTTTACCGCGGTCGAGAACTGGTGGCGAAATCCGCCGGCGTTGAGCGCCGTGGACCCTGTGCCGAACAGCTGTTCGGCTTCGAGCACGGTGACGCGGGCGCCGCGCGTTGCGAGATGGTACGCGGCGCTGACTCCCATGACCCCGCCACCGATGATGACGACGTCGGCGTGGGCCGCGGGGCTGGAGTATTCAGGCATTGGAGGCGGAAGTTGGGCGTGGGGCCGGCCTCGCGTGAGCCCTCCCGGTCGAGCAGAACGCGCCGGATCTTCGTATCATACTGTCGGCCCCTACCACGAGATTGCCATGAACAAGCGTGACTTCGTTCGCACGATGGGCGGCGGTGCTGCCGCAATGGTGTTCGGACCGGACATCAACGCGCTCTTTGCGAGCTATGCCCACGTGCCCGCGGGCGAACTCGCACAGGACGCGCAGTTCTGGGCCACGATGCGCACGAAGTTCAAGCTCACGCCCAACTATATAAATCTCGAAAACGGTTACTACTGCTTCCAGCCCGAAGAGGTGCTCGATCAGTTCATCGGTCACGTGCGCTCGATCAACGTGGAAGCGTCGCACTACATGCGCACGACCCGCCTCGAAGACAAGGCGCGCGTGGCTGGCAAGCTCGCCGAAATGCTGGGGTGCTCGCCGAAGGAAGTGATCATCACGCGCAACACCACCGAGTCGCTCGACACGGTGGTCTCGGGCTACGACTGGAAACCCGGCGATGAAGCCGTGATGGCCAACCAGGACTACGGCGCGATGATCGACCAGTTCCGCCTGGTGGCGCGCCGCTACGGTATGGTCAACAAGTTCGTCGACGTTCCGCTGCACCCGAAATCGGATGAAGAAGTCGTGCAGATCTACGCGGATGCGATCACGCCGAGGACGCGCCTGCTGATGGTCTGCCACATCATCAACATCACGGGTCACATCCTGCCCATCGCGAAGATCAGCGACATGGCGCACGCGCGCGGCGTGGACGTGATGGTTGACGGCGCGCACGCGGTAGCTCATTTCGAATACAAGATTCCGGACCTGCGCTGCGACTACTACGGTTCGTCGCTCCACAAATGGCTCTCCGCGCCGCTCGGATCGGGCATGCTCTACGTGAAGGAAGACAAAATCGCGTCGCTCTGGCCGGTATTCTCCGAGTTCAGGCGCGCCGACACGGACATCCTGAAGCTCAACCACACCGGCACACACCCGTGCCACACCGACCTCGGCATCGAGAATGCGATCGCATTCCATCAGGCCATCGGTGGCGCGCGCAAGGAAGCGCGGCTCCGCTACATCCAGCAGTACTGGACGAGCCGGGTGCGTGGTACACCGAAAATCGTGCTGAACACGCCGGTGGACCCGAGCCGGTCGTGCGGGGTCGCGAACGTCGGCATTGAGGGGATGACGCCCGCCGACGTCGCCAAGACCTTGCTCGACAAGTACAAGATTTTCACCGTGGCGATCAACGGAAACGGCGTCCATGGCGTGCGGGTGTCTCCGCAGATCTATACGTCCACTGCCGAACTCGATGCATTCGTGAAGGCGTTGAAGGAAATGGCCGCGTAACGGACAACACGGAGAGTCGATGCCGAGGTTCACCCGGAAGGACTTTCTCGGATTCGGAGCCATAGCGGCCGGCGCGGTCGGCGCGAAGGAACTGCGAGCGCTCGGCATGCCAACGCCGGGCGCGAGCTTCATGCCGATGCAGCAACGTGGCGCAGGCGTAGTTGCCGACACGATTGTCGTCAACGCGCGCGTGCTCACGATGGATCCTGCGCTGCCGAGGGCCGAGGCGTTCGCGGTGAGGGAAGGGCGCTTCCTCGCGGTGGGATCGAATGCCGACGTGCGCAACCTCGCGAATGCGAACACCCGGGTGATTGACGCGGCGGGCATGGCGGTGGTACCCGGATTCATCGACACGCACAATCACGCACGCGGCACTGTGCTTCTGTACGAAGTGCTCGTCGGCAATCCGTTCGAAGTCGAGTTCGTGACCATCGCGAGCATCATCGCCAAGTTGAAAGCCAGGGCGAGGCAGCTGCCGCCCGGCACGTGGGTGGAGGGGCAGTTTCACGACGACACGAAGCTCACGGACAAACGGCTGCTCACCGCGCGCGATCTCGACCAGGTATCTACCGAGCATCCCGTCGTCGTGCGCCATCGCGGCGGCCACACATCGTTCTATAACAGCAAGGCGCTGGAGATGGCGAAGGTCACGAGGGATACGCCAGATCCGCCGGGCGGCACGTTCGACCGCGATTCCAACGGCGACCTCAATGGCCGTGTGACCGATCGCGCGACCCGCGTGTTCGGAAATGTTGGCCTTCGGCCGCAGCTGTCGGCTGCTGAACGGGCGAAACGCGAACGCGACGGGATAGCGCACATCTCCAAGGAGTTCACGCGCTACGGCCTCACGAGCGTGCATCACGAAGGCGGCGACCTTGCGGCGATCCAGGATGTTCGCGCGCGCGGGGAGCTCCTGCATCGGGTGAGCTACGAGGCGAGTGGCGGCATGGTCGATACAATGATCGCGGCTGGCATAAAGACCGGTTTCGGCGATGACTGGATCAAGTTCGGCGCCACGTCGGAGCACACCATCGACGGCTCGTTCTCCGAACGCACGATGGCGATGAGCGTCTACTACCCCGGGAGCAATCCGCCCTACAAGGGGAACGTCACCGAAACGCAGGATGTGCTCGACGCATGGGTGGAGCGCGTGCACCGCGCGGGGATTCAGCTGAACATCCACGCAAACGGCGACGTGGCCATCGACAGTTATCTCACCGCGGTCGAGCGTGCGCAGAAGGCGTATCCGGTGGCAAACGCACGCCCGAAGATCACGCATTGCACGTTGATTAACGACGATCTCGTGCGGCGGATGAAGGCGCTGGACGCCGTGCCCTCAATGTTCACGACGTACGCCTACTACAACACCGACAAGTTCCCGTTCTACGGCGAAGCTTTAATGAAACGGAGCATGGCCTTCCGCACGTTGCTCGACGCCGGCATCCACGCCGCAGCCGGGTCGGATTTCAGCCCGGGCCCGTTCGCGCCGCTCATGGGCATTCAGGGCATGGTGACGCGCAAAGGGTGGGACGGCACAACGTGGGGCCTCAACCAGCGCGTGACAGTAGACGAGGCGATCAGAATCAACACGCTCAATGGCGCGTACGCGTCGTTCGAAGAGAAGACGAAGGGAACGATCACGGCCGGCAAGCTCGCCGACTTCGTGATCCTCGAGAAGGATCCGAACCAGGTTGATCCGGACACCATCAAGGACATCAAGATCGCGCGGACCGTGACCGGCGGCCGTACCGTTTACCCGAAGGAATGACGCTACCCCAGGCGTCGCCTGCGCCCCATCAAGGAGTCAGTCGAGATGAACGCACCAACGCCCAATCAGTTTCGTCGTCTTGCTGTTGCCGTTTCGGTGTGGTCGGTGTGGTCTGTGTGCTCTGTGGCCACCTTCGCCGTCCCGACCCCAGCCCAGGCACAGCAGGCCGAGAAACTAGGAACGATCTCTTTCCCGAATTCCGGAAACGCTGCTGCGCAGTCGGGTTTCATCAACGGCATGCTGCTGTACTACAGCTTCGAGTACGACCGCGCGGGCGCGTCGTTCCGCGATGCGCAGAAGGCCGACCCGTCCTTTGCGCTCGCCTACTGGGGTGAGGCGCTTGCTCAGACGCATCAGGTCTGGAACCAGCAGGACCTCGCCGGCGCGCGCGCGATTCTCGCACGCCTCGCTCCGACGCCCGCTGCCCGGCGCGCCAAGGCCGGAACCGAGCGCGAGAAGATGTATATGGATGCGGTCGAGATTCTCTACGGCGACGGACCCAAGGCACGCCGCGATACGCTCTTTACGGCAGCAATCGAACGAATCGAGCGCGCACACCCATCAGACGACGAAGCCAAGGTCCTGCACGCCGTTGGACTACTCGGCCTCAACCAGGGCGTGCGTGATTTCACGACGTACATGCAGGCCGGCGCGCTCGCCGAGGGCGTGCTCAGGCACAACCCCGACCATCCGGCCGCCGCGCATTTCATCATTCACGCGTTCGACGATCCAACGCACGCTCCGCTCGGATTGTGGGCTGCGCGCCTTTACTCGAAGATCGCGCCAGGCGCGCCGCACGCGCAGCACATGACGTCGCACATTTACGTCGCGATGGGGCTGTGGGACGATGTCGTGTCTCAGAATGTCATCGCCTCGGGGCCGAACAAGGATGCGTATCGCGCCGGCCACTACACCTGGTGGCTCGGCTACGCCTACGGGCAGCAAGGGCGGTACGCGGAAGCCAAGTCACATCTCGTGACGATGCACAGGAACGCCAAGAGTCCGGTAGCGCCCGGCGAGGCGAACGGGCTCGTGAACGTGCGCGCACACTATGTGATTGACGGTGAGCACTGGACGGACGACGTGCTCTCGTGGAAGCTCGCTAGCGTCGGGCCCGGCGCGGCAGTCGATTCGTTCGTGGTTGGATTGGCGGCCGTGAACCGGCAGGAGCGTCCCACGGCGGCCCGCGCGTCGGCCTACCTCTCAGCCGGCGCGAAGTCAGCACCCGCGGCGCAGCGTGCCGCGTTGAATGTGTTGAGCAAGGAGCTTGCCGCGGCGATTTCGTCTTCCTCCGGCAAGCACGCCGAAGCCACAACCCTCGCGCGAGACGCAGCAGCCGCCGAAGAAGCGATGCCGTTCGAGTTTGGTCCGCCGAAGTTCCCGAAACCCACGTATGAGTTGCTCGGCGAGGTGTTGCTCGCGGCAGGGAACGCCGGCGAGGCTCAGATCGCGTTCCAGAAATCACTCGCTCGCACGCCCGGCCGTTCGCGCTCACTCGTCGGCCTCGCGCGCGCGGCATCAGCGGCCGGTGACAAGGCCACCGCCGAATCCGCTGTCGCGCACCTCAAGTCCAACTGGCACGGGGCGGACAAGAACCTCCCCGAACTCGCCGAACTCACCCGTCTCGTGGCAGCCGGCACCAAATGAAGTTGCCGTTGCTGTTCGCAGTTTCTGCGTGGTCTGTGTGTTCTGCGGCCAGCGTCGCCGTCCCGACGCCGGCGGCAGCACAGAAGGTCCACCAGCTGCCGGCCACGCCGAGCACGGTCGCGTACGGCTATTACTGGTCCGAAGCCAAGCCTGTGCTGACGATCAACTCCGGTGACTTCGTGGATATCGAGACGATGCTCACGAACAGCCCCGCCGGGCTCGAGCGGATGGGCGTGAAGCCGGAAGATGTTCCTCAGAATCTCCGGGATATCGTCACTCAAGTCACCGGCGACCGACGTGGCCCCGGCGGTCACATTCTGACCGGGCCAATCTTCGTGACCGGTGCCGATTCCGGCGACGTACTCGAAGTGCGCATTCAGTCAATCACGCTGCCAATCGCGTACGGCTACAACGGATGCAGCGGGTTCATGCGTGAGTTGTGCCGAAATCCCGGTGACACAGTTGCTGCGAGCGCCTCACGGATCATCATGATGGACCGCACGAAGATGACTGCCGAGATTGCGCCCGGAATTACGGTCCCGCTCCGACCGTTCTTCGGCAGCGTTGGAGTCGCACCGCCACCCGCACTCGGCCGCGTGAGCAGCAATCCGCCGCATCAACACGCCGGCAACATGGACAACAAGGAACTCGTTGCCGGGACAACGCTGTATGTCCCGGTCTGGGTGAAGGGTGCACTTCTGGAGTTGGGCGATGGCCATGCCGCGCAGGGCGACGGCGAGGTGGACCAGACCGGCCTCGAGACGAATCTCAAGGGACGGATCCAGGTCGTGGTCCGAAAGGACATGAAGCTCGACTGGCCGCGGATCGAGACGCCGACGCACTGGATCACGATGGGCGCCGATACTTCACTCGTGGTGGCCACGAAGATCGCGATCGGTCAGATGGTGAAGATGCTACAAGAAATGAAGGGGATCACGCAGGTGCAGGCGTACCAGGCCGCGTCGATGGCGGCGGACCTCCGGATTACTCAGCTCGTGGACGGGAACGTGGGCGTCCACATGATGATCGCGAAGGAGTATCTGAAGAAGTAGCGTTGGCGCCCGGCATGTCCTAAGGCGTACTTTTTCGGTCCTATGCGAACCCCCATCGCGTGTACCGTGCTGCTCGGCGCGGTCGCGGCCGTCACTGCCGCCCAGCCGCGGATGCCGTCCGCCGCGGTTCGCCAGTACATCTCTGTTTCTGCTCCGATTGTCGCGCTGACGCACGTTCGCGTCATTGACGGAACTGGAGCGGCCCCTCGCGCAGATCAGACGGTCATCATTCGAGGTGACCGCATCGCGGCGATTGGCGACGCCGCCAGCACTGTAGTTCCAGCCGGCGCGCAGGTAATCGACGCAACCGGGAAGTCCGTGATTCCTGGCCTCGTGATGGTGCACGAGCATCTGTTCTACCCCACCGGACCGGGCGTCTACGGCAACTTCACGGAGAGCTTCACGCGTCTGTACCTCGCCGGTGGTGTGACGGCGATGCGCACTGGCGGGAACATGAACGGCTTCGGCGAGATCGCCATCGCGAAGGCAATCTCAGCGGGTCAGAAGCCGGGCCCGTGGATAGATGCCACCGCACCGTACCTCGAAGGCCCGGGCTTGGCGCTTGGCCAGGTATACGCGCTAAATGACGCCGCCGACGCGCGCCGTCACGTGAACTACTGGGCAGACGCAGGCGCCACGTCGTTCAAGTCGTACATGCACGTCACACGCGACATGCTTGGCGCGGCTATTGACGAAGCGCACAAGCGCGGCCTGAAGGTCACCGGGCACCTCTGTTCGGTGACGTACCGCGAAGCGGCTGCGCTGGGAATCGACAATCTCGAGCACGGTTTTCTCGCCTCCACCGATTTCGTGAAGGACAAGAAGGCCGATGAGTGCCCTGGGCAGGGCGCCGGTCAGGCGACAGTCGCCGACCTTGACCCCGCGAGCCCGGAGGCGAAGTCGCTCTTCGCGGAACTCGTGCGGCGCAATGTCGCGGTCACGTCCACTCTGACGATTTTCGAAACCTTCACCCCGGGGCGACCGATGCCACCGGGCATTGACGTTCTCGAGCCCAGCGTCAAGGCGCAGTTCGAACAGCGTTACGCCGCCACACAGCAGAACACGACGTCGGGCTACACGAAGCTCTTCCCCAAGGCGATGGCGCTCGAACTCGCCTTCGTGCGGGCCGGTGGCACGCTCGTGGCCGGCACCGACCCAACCGGTGGAGGCGGCGTCATCGCCGGCTACTCGAACCAGCGGCAGGTTGAACTCCTCGTCGAGGCCGGCTTCACGCCGCTCGAAGCGATCCGAATCGGCACGCTGAACGGCGCGACCTACCTCGGCATCGGCGCGCAAACTGGGTCACTCGCTGTCGGGAAACAGGCCGATCTGGTGCTCATCGCCGGCGACCCGTCTACGCGAATTAGCGATATTCGAAGAGTCGAAACGGTGTTCAAGCTTGGCGTCGGCTACGACCCGGCCAAGCTCATCAGCTCCGTGAAGGGCAAAGTGGGGATCTTCTAATGGCACTCCGCGTCGGCTTTGTCGGATCAGGCTTCAATACGCGTTTCCATATCCAGGGTTGGCGCGGTGTGCGCGAGAGCGCGGTCTGCGGCATCTGGAGCCCGAACGCCGTGCGCGCCTCAGAGGCTGCAACTCTCGCGCGCCAACTCGACGTCGGACACGCGCGCCGGTTCAAGAGCATCGCCGAGATGGTCGCAGACTCTGAGATCGACGCCATCTGGCTTTGCGGGCCGAATCACACGCGAATCGAAAATCTCGAAGAGATTGTCGACACGATTGCTCGAGGCCGCGGAACGCTGAAGGGAGTCGCGTGCGAAAAGCCGCTCGCGCGCAACGTCGCCGAAGCTATCAAGATGCGCGACATGGCCAAGAAGGTGGGCCTCAAGACGGGCTACCTCGAGAACCAACTCTTCGCTCCGCACGTAGAGACGGGCAAGAACCTGATCTGGGCGCGCGGTGTGGCAACCACGGGCCGTCCATACCTCGCGCGCGCAGCCGAGGAGCACAGCGGGCCGCACTCGCCGTGGTTCTGGCAGGGAAAGATGCAGGGCGGCGGTGTACTCAACGACATGATGTGCCACTCGGCGCTCGTCGTACGCTATCTGCTCACGCAGCCGGGTCAGCCGCTCAGCACGCTCAAGATCAAGCGCATCACGTCGCACATTGCGTCGCTCAAGTGGTCGCGCCCAGCGTATGCCAAGAAACTGAAGAGCGCGATGGGAAGCGAAGTGGATTACCTCAAGGCGCCTACTGAGGACTTCGCGAGCATGAACATCGAATTCGAAACGCCGGAAGGCGGGATTGCAATTGGCGAGGCGACGACGAGCTGGAGCTACGTTGGCGCCGGCCTCCGCCTCTCGGCTGAACTCCTTGGCCCCGAGTATTCAATGAAGTGGAACTCGCTCGATTCCGGACTGCAGCTCTTCTTCAGCCGTGAAGTAACCGGCAAAGCGGGCGAAGATCTCGTCGAGAAACAGAACGCCGAGCAGGGCGTGATGCCGGTGGTGCCGGAGGAATACGGTGCCTACGGCTACACCAACGAGGACCGCCATTTCGTTCGCGTATTCCTCGGCAAGGAAAAGCCGCTTCTCACGTGGGACGACGGCGTGGAAGTCGTGAAGATGCTGATGACGGCCTACCAGAGTGCGGAGCAGGGAAAGACGCTCGCGTACCCGCCAAAGGGAATCGAGAAGTACATTCCGAAAGTGGCCGAGGGAACCTGGAAACCGTAGCCGTTCCGACGATTGTTTCTGCGTGGTCTGCGTGGTCTGCGGCCACATTCAGCGCACTCCAACTCTGAACATCGATGCCATTCGGTCGCGGTTTCTTTCTCGCACTGGCGAAGAGCAGCTTCCTCAACGACCACGTCACTCAGTGGGGCTTCGTCAAGCGCGCGACGAAGAGGTTCATGCCTGGCGAGACGCCCGAAGACGCGATGGCGGCCAGCGCCGCGCTCGCCGCAGACGGACGTGGTACGATCTTTACCAAACTCGGCGAGGCGGTCACCGAACCGTCCGAGGCCGCGGCCGTTCGCGACCACTACGTCTGGCTCTTCGACCAGATCAAGACGAAAGGGCTCCCCGCGCATGTGAGCGTAAAGCCCACGCAGCTCGGCCTCGACATCGACCCGAAGCTGTGTGCGGAGTACACGATGGAGCTCGCGGCCAAGGCGCACGCTACCGGAAGCATCCTCTGGATCGACATGGAAGACTCGTCCTACGTCGACCGGACAATCGCTCTCTACAAGCAGGTGAAGGCCGCCTACGCCGATACGGGGATCGCGATTCAGGCCTACCTGTTGCGAACGCCGAAGGACATCGCCGACTTGATGCCAGTGAACCCGATCGTTCGGCTGGTGAAGGGTGCGTATTCCGAGCCGGCGCATGTGGCGTTCCCGCGGAAGGCAGATACCGATCGTGCGTTCTACGAACTCTCGGACACGCTGCTCAAGGCGGCCGCGGCAGGGAAGTGCCTTCCGATTTTCGGCACGCACGACATCGCGCTCGTCGGTCGCATAGCGGCCCGCGCCCAGGAACTCGGCGTTGCGCCGGGCAAGTTCGAGATTCACATGCTCTACGGAATCAAGGACGCCGAACAGCAGCGACTCCGCGCCGACGGGCACACGGTGAAGACGCTCGTGTCATATGGAAGCGCGTGGTTCAAGTGGTACATGCGCCGCCTCGCCGAGCGGCCGGCGAATATCGGATTCGTGCTGCGGTCGATGTTGGGGTAGTGTATAGCGGACGCAGCGTCGGCTAACTGGCACAACGCCCGCCACGGCCATACCATATCTCAATGGTTGCACCCACACCGCCCGCCATGCGGGCCAACCCCGGCTGACTGTGAACATCTCGCCTCGTCGAACCTTCGTCGCACTTACCGCATGCGCCCTGCTGCTCGGCCGCCCCACCATCGGCTCAGCGCAGGATCCGATGTCCGGGATGGACATGCGTGGGCACATCATGATTCCCGAGGGCGCCATCTACACAGTGGCGGACGTCGAGTTCATGCAGGGGATGATCGCGCACCACGCACAGGCCATCCATATGTCCCGGATGGCGGAGGAACGTCGCGCGAATGCCCGCGTCCTTCGGCTTGCCGTCAAGATCGACCAGTCACAAGTCGCCGAAATCCGCATCATGCAGGACTGGCTTCGAGGCTACGGTCAGGTCGCCCCCGACACGTCGTCGTGGCGCACTATGACGATGCCGGGGATGCTGACGCCGGAGCAGCTCAAGACGCTTGACGGCGCCAGCGGCGTCGCGTTCGACCGCGCGTTCCTCAACCTGATGATCCAGCACCACGAGGGCGCGCTGCAGATGGTGAATGACCTCTTTGCCGCGCCTCGCGCCGGCCAGGAAGTTGACGTAGGTGTATTCGCGAACGACGTCGTTGTCGTGCAGACCGCCGAGATCGGCCTCATGCGCCAAATGCTGGCCCAACTGCCCGGCAACTGACGCGTCACTCACTGCTACTGGAGCTTTTCCCGATGCGCAACACCCGCAGTCTGCTCGCGCTGGTCGCGTTCTCCGTCGTCCCGTCATTGCTTGCCGCTCAGACGTATCCCAGCGGCAGTGATCCCCGCAGTGGGCTCAAATCCGGTCGGCTCGACGGCGGTGAGGTCGCGAAGAACATGCGCCTCGTGTCGTTCTCTCAGAAACCGGCCCAGTTCGACTCGGCCCGAGGCCTGACGTTCATCAACTCCGACCTCGCATTCGGCGGCAACTACGTGTACCAGGGAAACTTCGCCGGGTTCACGATCTGGGACATCAGCAACCCAGTAACTCCAAAAATCGTGTCGGTGGTGTCGTGCATCACCTCGCAGGGTGACCCGTCGGTGATTGGGAACCTGCTCTTCATTTCCGCCGAGGGCGGTGGTAACCGTAACGACTGCGCCAAGGGTGGTGTTCAGGACCCGAAGGACCATATGGCGGGCGTTCGCATCTACGACGTGTCGGATCCAAAGGCGCCGAGACTCGTCAAGAACGTGCAGACCTGCAAGGGCTCGCATACGCACACCATCGTCCCGCACCCGAAGGACAAGGGAATCGTCTACATCTACATCTCGGGCAGTGGGGCTGCGCGGCCGGACTCGGAGGTCGCAGGTTGCAAGTCAGGAACCGACCCGGCCGACGAGTCGAACTCGCTGTACCGCCTCGACGTCATCAAGGTGCCGCTCGCGAATCCTGAAAAGGCCGAAGTTGTAACGGGTGCGCGAATCTTCACGGGCCTCGACGCTGCGCCGCGGGCCGCAAGTCGGCCGGCGCGCGGTGGTGGTGGTGGACGTGGCGGTGCACCGGGTGCACCGGCGGTTCCTGCGCCGGCTCCTACAGGACCGCGCAACTGCCACGACGTCACGGCGTATCCGGCGATGAAGCTCCTCGCCGGCGCATGCGGCAGCTACGGGCTCTTGGTGGATATCTCGAACCCCGAAAAGCCGAAGAGAATCGCCGAGAAGGCCGACACGAACTTCTCGCTCTGGCACACGGCCGTGTTCAGCAATGATGGATCGAAGGTGGTGTTCTCGGACGAATGGGGCGGCGGCACGTCGCCAATGTGCCAGGCCAACTCGATGATGGAGATGGGCGGCAACACGATCCTGAGCATCGACCCGAAGTCGAAGGCGTACACGCAGCACGCCTATTACAAGATTCCGAGTGTGCAGACGGCGCAAGAAAACTGTGTGTCGCACAACGGTGGATTGATCCCCGTGCCGGGCCGTGACGTGCTGGTGCAGGGGTGGTACCAGGGTGGCGTGAGCGTAATGGAATTCACGGATCCCGACCATCCGACGGAGCTGGCGTACTTCGACCGCGGCTCAATTGATCCGCTTCCGGGCGCCGACATTCCCGTTGCCGCGGCGGCAGGCGGAGGTGGCGGGCGCGGCGCGCGCGGTACGATCGGTGGGTCGTGGGGTGCGTACTGGTGGAACGGCCTGATCTACTCGTCGGAACTCGACCGCGGATTCGACATCCTCGAGATGCTGCCTAGCGACAAGTTGTCGGCGAACGAGCTCGCCGCGGCGAAGCTTGTGCGCATGACCGACTACAACCCGCAGAGCCAGCCGCACCTCACGTGGCCTGCTGCGTTTCCGGTCATCCGGTCGTACCTCGACCAGCTGGTGCGCGACAATGGCATGGCCACGGCGCGCACGTCCGCGGTGGATCAGGCGCTGACCGCCGCCGAGCAGCAGACCGGCAGGGCGCGTCGCGACGCACTCAATGCGCTGGCAAAGCAGGTGGACCGCGATGTGGCGGGTGCAAAGGACGCCGCGCGCGTGAAGGCGATGGCGAGTGAAATCAGGAGGCTCGCGGCAGCGTCGAGATAGGCCGCTGGTAGGCTGCTGCTAGGCTGCTGCTCTGTGACGCGCCCGGACGCTTCGCGTCCGGGCGCGTGTTGTTTCAGCCGTCGAGCGCCGCCGATACACCCTCGAAAGCCCTGCCATGCACAGCGGTGACGTGCGTGTTCTGCACGAGCGCGCGCACGTTCTTCGCGGTAATGCTCCCGGCGGCGATCACGCGAATCCGCTGTTCCGCGCGATTGACGAGGTGTGCGATCCGCTCCGTTCCTTCCGTTGCCGTCGCCGCGCCGCCGCTCGTCAGTATGCCGTTCACCTGAAGCGAAACAAGGAGCTCCAGCGCGTCATCCTGATCGCGAACCGCATCGAACGCGCGGTGAAAGACAACGCGAAGCGGCGTGGCCACTGCGATCAGGTCGGCCATCTTCGCCGCGTCCACGTCGCCGTCGGGCGTGAGTACGCCGAACGCGAGCCCATCCACACCGAGTTCTTTCGCGACGGCAACGTCGCGCTTCATGATCTCGATCTCGTCGTCCGAGTAGACGAAGTCACCTGCGCGCGGGCGAATCAGAACATTGACGGACGCGAGGAGCTTCTCGGAGCAGAGTGCAATGAGGCCGGCGCTCGGCGTCGTGCCGCCGTCGAGCAACGGGCCGCAAAGCTCGATGCGTTGCACCGGCGCTTCCTGTGCGCGCATCGCGGCGTCGAACGAATCGACGGCTGCCTCGACCAGTACGGCCGCCGACGGCGTGTTGATCGACAGGCGTCGCGCGGCGTCGGTCATGCTGCTGTTTCTGCGCCATCGGTACCGGCGCGGCGCGGACGGAACAAGAACAGGAACAGCACGAACACCACGAGCGCTCCGTATGCCGGCACCTGCCAGATGTGGTACCACTCGTGCGTCACCGAGCCGTCGGCGGCGGTCTCGGCGAACTTGCTGACAACCGCGCCCGACACCGCCGCGCCGACGAAATAGCCGAGGCCGTTCGTCACGAGGTTGATGAACCCCTGTGCCGCCGCCCGAATCTTCGGGCCAGCGGCCTCGTCGGTGTAGATCTGCCCGGCCACGAAGAAGAAGTCGTAGCAGACGCCGTGCAGCAGGATGCCGATGTACACGTACGCCATGCCGCCGGCCGAGCCGTGCACGAACGCGAAGTAGCGCAGCGACCACGCCAACATGCCCACGAGCATGATGACCTTGATGCCGTACCTTCGCAGGGCCAGCGGGAGCAGGAGCATGAATACGATCTCCGACATCTGGCCGAACGTCTGGATGAATGCTGGGTCGGGTGCGCCGATCTCATTGAGGAACGGATTTGCAAACGCGTAATAGAACTGCAACGGGATGCAGAGCAGGAACGACCCGAGCGTGAAAACCAGGAACTCACGCTTCCGGAGCAACTGGAGCGCGTCGAGCCCGAAAGCATCGCGCATGCTGAACGGGGCGCCTGCCGCCTTGGGTGGTGTGTGTGGGAGCGCGAGTGAGAAGAATCCCATGAGAATCGAAGCGCCGGCGGCGAGCTGCATCGGAAGCGCCATTGCATCGGCCTTGAGCACTTTGCCGACTACGATACCGGCGACGATCCAGCCGACTGTGCCGAGCACCCGGATCAGCGGGAAATCACGCGCCGGGTCTTTGATCTGGTGGAACGAGATGGAGTTCGTGAGCGACAGCGTCGGCATGTAGCAGAGCGCGTACAGAATGAGGAGCGGGTAGAACGTGCTCCACTCGGTCTGTTGCGAGACGAACCACATCGTGACGCCACCGGCGAGATGCAGAATCGCCAGGAGTTTCTCGCTGGCGAAGAACCGGTCGGCGACCATGCCCATGAAGAGAGGAGACACGATCGCCGCGATCGCCATGGCGCCGTACGCGCTGCCGATCTGCGTATCAGCGAAGTGGCGCGTCTGGCCGAGGTACGTCCCCATCGTGACGAACCATGAGCCCCAGATGAAATACTGCAGGAACATCATCACCGAGAGGCGCAGCTTGATACTGGTCATGGCCGGGCTCGGCGCAGCGGCCGTTGCATTCATCGCAGGTCCCGAATCCTGACGTTGCGGAAGGCGAGCGACCCGGCGTGGTCACCCTGCAGCGCGATGTGGCCGCGTTTGGCGAGGCCATAGTTTGGCCACGCGTTGAACTTGCTGGCCTTTACCTTTTCGGTCCAATCGGCGCTCGAGAGTTCGTATTCGACGAGCTTCACACCGTTGAGCCAATGCTCCACGTGCGCGCCGCGCGCCACGATACGCGTCTCGTTCCAGTCGCCAATCGGCTTGAGGTGCCCCGCCGGAGATGGGTACAGTCCGTAGGCGGCACCGGCGCTTGTGAGCCGGCTCTTGCCGTCGGCCGCTTTCTCGTCGTCGAGCAGTTGGTACTCGGGCCCGGTCCAGTACACGCGAGGGTACTCCTCGGTGCCCCGATAGAAGATTCCGGCGTTACCGCCTTCGCTGATTTGCCACTCGAGGGAGAGTTCGAAGTCGCCGAACTGGTCGCGCGTAATGATGTCGGCAACCGGGCGCGACTTCGCGAGCACACCCGCGTCGGCCGACCAGCCGGGTGGCACCGTGTCGCGTTTGTAGCCTCGCCACGCGGCGAGCGAGTTCCCCTCAACGAGCGAGCGCCACGGGCCGGCCTGACTACCGGCTTGACTGCCGGCTGGCGCGCCCGTCTGGCGACTTACTGTGCCTGCGCTGCCCATCGACGAGTGACCGGGATGGCATCCGGCGCTGAGGCTGGCGAGGGTGGCGGCGATGAGTAACGTGTGGGTTCTGGGCATGCAGAGTCGGCTAATGAACGGGTGGGCCTGATGAATGTCCACAGTATGTGACTTGCCCCCGGATCGCGAAAGACGGATTGTTCGGGGTGGGCGCCTCTTACTTTACCCGCGGCATTCCGATGCTGCCTGTTGCTAACCTCAGGCAGGCCATCGACTTCTACGTCGATGTGCTGGGATTTCGGCTCGGATTCAACGCCGGCGCCTATGGCGGCGTGCGGCGCGATGCCATTGAAATCCACTTCTTTCGGACCGACGAGGCCAGCGCTGGCGAGCGATCGGGGTGCCGAATCGAAGTGACCGAGATCCGCCGGCTCTACAGCGATTTTCGTGAGCGCGGAGTGGTCGCGCCTGCCGACGAGATCGTCGCCAAGCCGTGGGGCACGACGGAGTTTACGGTCCGCGACCCCGATGGTAACGCGCTGACGTTTGTCGAGGTGTTTGGCCTGGGATCCTAGGATTCCTGATAGTTGAACACGTAAGCCGCTGCGCCGCCGCCGACAAACGGGCCCACAGCGTACACCCACGCCATTGCCGGCGCCGATCCCGACACAACGAATCCAGCTACAATCGGTCCGAGTCCAACGGCCGGGTTGAACGCGCCGCCGGTGATTGGGCCGAACGCCACTGCAAGTGCTGCGACGGTGCCACCGATCGCCAGGCCGAAGTAGCTGTTGTTCTCCGTCCCCTTGCCAGTGGCCACGTGCAACACGACGTACGCGAGCGCAAAGGTCGCGATAGCCTCGCCGACCACGGCCTTGAGCGCCGTCGTGGCTTCTCCAGGCGCAACCTCGAGCGTTACGCCCGTGAACTTCCAAACGACGAATCCCGCGACAATCGCGCCGGTGAACTGCGCCGCCCAGTACGGAACAAGCTGCTTGGCGGGAAGGGCGCCACGCAGCATCAGCGCGAGGGAAACAGCGGGATTGTAGTGGGCCCCGGATATGCGGCCGCCCGCGTACACCATCACCATGAGCGTGAAGCCGATGGAGATCGCTGCGAGCTCGGCGGCGCCGTTCACCGTCAGCCCGACAACGAGTACGAGAAAGAACGTCCCGATGAACTCCGTGACGAGGGCGCGCATCGCAAACTCCGGTGTGTGTGGTGCAGGGGGGGTGGCACCGACGGTTGACGACACTATATGTATTGGGCGTTCCAGAAGACCGCCACCATGACTCGGCATCCAGGAGGGGCTCCCCCAGATGGTGAACGAACTCGTTGCGTTCCTCAAGCAATACGGCGTAATCGGCCTCGCGATCGCAGTCATCATTGGCGCCAAGATCAATGAGGTGATCACGGCGGTCGTGGACGGCATCCTGATGCCGGTAGTTGGCGCGCTCACACCTGGCGGCGACTGGCGCGAGATGACGATCAATGTGGGCAGCGTCGCCCTCAAGATTGGCCCGGTTATCGGCGCGTCCATCGACTTCGTGATCGTCGCGGCGATTGTCTTCATCATCGCCAAGAAAGTTCTGAAAGAAGAGACGGTTTCGAAGAAATAACGAGGCTCGGCTAGGGCTTCCCTCGAAACTTCCAGTCGTACGACAAGTCGAAGCCAAATTGATAGGTGTCTCCGGCTCCGCTCACCCTGTTGCACGGCGCGGGGCCGGGGTCTATCGAGATCGCCGCTCCGACCGTCTGCTTAGGCAAGTACTCGGCCGCCGCGCCGAACCAGATCGGTGAGCTGCTGCTCGCGCCCAGGCGGCCGCTGCCGCAGCGCCCAGCCGTGACGCTGAAGAAAGTGTCGGTGCCGACCTGACGTCCGCCGGTAATCGCGTAGTTGTTGTTCAGCAGACCGTTCACGGGACTTGACGCGATGGATTGCGCCTCGCCGCTGGCCACACTCGTGACTTGAAGCGTACTGAAGAACGGAAGCACAGTGCCAAGTATCCCCTCGAGGAATCCCCCGATGGACGGCACGATCGCGGCCGTAGCGGTCTGCGCTGCAGCGTTGGTGCTGGTGGGTGCCTTGAACGATGGCTGCCCAAAAACGAGATAGCTGATGATCTCGCTCTGCCCCGATGCAGTGCCGAGGTCGCTCGACAGGTCGAGGCGCGGCCGGTCCGTGGTGCCGAACACGTGCGCGCGGATGTGCACGTCACTTTCTTCGGGGCGCTTGACGAGATACGAAGCGTAGATGTCCAGCGCCGGCGCGATGTCTGGCGTCCCTTCCAGGATGACCACGCCACTGTCCACCAAGAACGTGCGCCTGATGACGTTGAGGTCCACCCGATAGGTGCCCCGCTCGGCCGTGACGGACCCACTTATCCACGGATGATTCAGTGGACCGAACAACTCCACGCCACCTGTGAGCTGCACGTTTGCTTCGCGCGACTTGAGCCGCACGTCGCTACCAAGTGTCACCACGACGCCGTTGACTGACGGAACGCCCATTCGCGGTGCGGCATCGTCTGCAGGCGGCAGGTTCCGCTGACGTCGCCGCTGGCCAATCGTGAACACGGCGTACGGCAACTGAACCGATCCGGACACCCGCGGCTCGGCGAGCGTCCCCTCAACGTCCAGAATCCAATCAGCCTCGGCTGTCGCGAGCCGTGGATCGTCGATCACGCGAAAGTTGTTTGCCACGCTGTGCAGGTCGACGACCCAGTCGCTCCAGTTCGTTCCCGCCAGTCGGACTACGCCGGCGAGCGACGCCGTGTCGTGGCGCTCGCCGCCGTCGGCCATGCGCAATCGCTTGATGATGATCGAGTCGCCGGCGAGTTCGATTTCGGCGGCCGCATTGCGAGCTGCGAATCCGACGCGCGGAACTTCAAAGGCGCCCCTGACCAGCGTGAGCGTTCCACGTCCGCGCGGATTGCGAAGTGTGCCACCGATATCGACGGTGCCCTGAAGGTTGCCGGCCAGGCCGCGGATGCGTGGCGCGAGTCCCTCGAAGTAGGCGAGCGTCAGGCTGTCAGTCACGAGGCGCATCGTTATCGGCGCGTCCGGAATGCGCTCGGCTATGTCACGCAGAGTCAGGTCGAGCGGTACGGCTCCGCGCGCGTCGAGCACCCGGCGCCCGTCGATCGTCGCACCGATCTGCACGTCGGCACTGCGGTCTGCATAACGAGCCTCGAGTGTCACGGACGGCCGCGTGCGGTCTTCGGAGCGAATCGAATCGAGCGCGGCGGTGAGCGAAATGACCGGAGCGTCGCGGGTGCCGGTCACAGTCGCGTCGGCGCTGATCTGCCCGGAAAGTTCCGGTGGAAAGAGGTCGAGAAACGATATTTCTTCGAACCCCAGCCTGTTCACGCGGACACGCGCGTTGACCGAATCGCGCTCTGGTACACTTCCGGATGCCGCGACAAACGCGCCGTGGTCGCTGGTCATCACAATCGAGTCCACGCTCACGCTGTTTGATTCGATCCGTATGGTTGCGGCTGTGTTCATGCGCCACGGATGGCCGCGCACCAGCGCGCTGAGCGAATCCACGACGGCCAGATAGCCGCTGCCCGCCCATGTCACTGATGCTGACGCGGTAACCGATGTACTGTCGGCAGTGCCGACGTCGAGTGCGACGCGGGCGCGCTCGCCTTCGGCGATTTCGGCCGTGAACGATGCCGTGTCGAGCGAGGCCGATCCGGACGCGACCGTCGACGCCCATCCACTGACGGTTCCGGTTGCGAGGTCCGGGAGGTTCCGCAGGTCGATCGTGACCGAAGTCTGACCGATCGAAGTGTCGCCGTACCGGACAGTCGCCCCCTGAACAGTGGTCGACAGCGCTGCCGACTTGAACGAACCGATGACTGTTCCGGTTTCCGTGCGCAGGCTCCCGTCGAGGTCGGGAAACCGCGGCGCGCCCGTGCTGTCGAGCAGGATCGAGCTGAGCGCGCCGAGCGAATCGAACGCCACCGCGAAGTTCAGCGTGTCGGACCGCGTCGAGTCGCTTGCGATCCGACCGCTCGCGTTGACAGTCCAGCCATCGGCGCGGACGTCCGCTGTGTCCACGTGAAAGCCATCTCCGTCGAAACCGAAGCGCACCTCGCCGCCGAGGATCCGCGAATCTCCGACGGTGGACGTGGAGTCGAGCACGAGGGCGATGTGCCGGTCTGTTTGGCCGGACGGCTCGTCGATTAAGATGGAGAACTGTCCTGACAGGCTCGTGCTGGGGATGTCGCGCCTCGCCAGGAAGGCGCCGGGGTTCAACGACGAGAGCGTGCCATCGATGTCGAGGCGTGTGCGCGCTGAGTCGAGCAGCATGGTCCCGCCAATTCTGAGCTCAGCGCTGGCGTCGGAAAGCGCGACCGTGATGTCGACCGTATCGCCGGTGGCGCGGAGCTGAACCGTGCCGGACGGAGTGCTTTGAAGCGGCTGCGTGGTGCGTCCACGGACGAGAGTGGCGATGGCGATTGCGTCCACTGAAAGGTCGGCGTCGAGCCACCCTCCCGCGCGGTCCGAAGAGACGCGTCCGGCTCCGCTCACCTTCGTGCGCGCGAAATCGCCATCCACGTGCTCAACCGCGAGCGCCGAAAACGCGATCGCCGTTGTCGGTCCGTTGAGCGTGACCGCGCCCGTGAGCATTCCGTGCAGCGAATCCGCTCCGGTCGCAATGGCTCCGAGCGATTGCAGTGCCAGCGTGTCCACGCGGAAGCGGACGTCCATCAGGCGGGGCACGGAACCCGAAGCGTCCACCGCGCCGCTGGCACCGACGCGCGATCTCATACCACCGATGCGTGCGTCGGCGAACGTCGCGGACACCGAGTCGATGAGCAGGCTGTCGAGAAATCCGCCGCGCCCCCGCACGCGCGCCGTCAGCGCGCCGCGCCATTCGGAACCGATCGCGGAATCGCCGGCGACTTCGCGCAGCAGTGCGAGGTCGGGCAGGTCGGCGGTCAGCGCCACGTCGCGGATCTCAATACGCGCGCCGGCAGTCACGGTCGCACTGCCGCCAACGCGCGATCCGTTCGCCACGAACTGCATGTCGCTCACGGCGTACCGGAGCGCGCCGCCCGGCATGGTTCGGACGGCGACACGCGCGGCGCCCCAACCTTCGCGGGGAATGCGCGGCGAGAGCCAGGCGATGTCGCCGACGGACACGGTGTCGGCCTGCGCATCGAGCGTCACGTTCACCGACGCGGTATCCGCCCAGCCTATCGTGCCGCTCGCTTTGGCGATCGATGCAGGGAGGCGAATCTCCGAAAGGTCCACCTGGAGCGAATCACTCCACCATCTCAACGAGCCTCGGACGTTCACCAGGGTGACCTTCGGGTCGCTGACCGTCATGGCGAGCGCATTCAGCACGGTGTTTCCGCCAGATGATTCTGGCGACGCGATCGTTGTCGGTCCGAGCGCGACGTGGATGCCGGAGATGCTACGTCGCACCGGTGGCAGCGCCGGAGTCGTGTCCGGCAGCAAGAGTTCAACCGTCGTGTTGCGCACCTCGATGCTGTCAGCAACAACGAGCATTCCCGGTCCCGATCGCGCCGTTGACGTCGATTGCGCTGTCGACGTGGATGGCGCCATCAGGCGCGCGGCGTTCCACGTGCCGTCGTTTCCGCGGCTGAGTGTCACACGCGCGCCGTCCACCTGGACGAAACCGAGGCGAACTTCGCGGCGCAGGAGGGCGGTGAGCGAAATATCAACGGACAGCCTATCGACCGACAGCACCGCGGTGCCCGCCGAGTCCACCACGGAAATCGAATCCGCCACCCAGTCCCCGTTGGGAGCGCGATCGAGCTTCGCAATTCGCAGTTTCGTGCCGGGGCTCAGGTACCCGGCCATCTGCGATTGAATCAGGCCCGCGATTTGGCGTCGGCCCCAGTCCGAGCGCGTCAGCACGTTGAACGCGAGCACGACGGCCACCGCTCCGCCCACTACGATCGCGACAGCCGCGATCAGCACTTTGGTGCGCCTTCTCAAAACGCGTTACCGAGGCTGAAGTGAAACACGATCCGCGACAGGAACGAACGCGGCGGCAGGAACGTCGCGGGGCACGAGGTGGAACTCGGCGTGCGGCTGGCTCCGAGCACGAGCGGATCGTCGCTGCCCGCGCTCACGCAGATTGCACGTCCGGTTCCCCCGGCCAGATCACCAGGCAGCACGAGAAACGCTGGTCCCGCTACAACGCCGTTGGGGTTGTATCCGATGTCCATCCGGAACGGACCGAGCGGCGTGATCAACCGAACGCCGATTCCCGGTGTCGCCCGAAGGTCCGCGTTCGTGAAGCTGAACACGTCTCGCGTGTTCCACACGCGCCCGACGTCGAGAAAGACTACCCAGCGCAGCAGGTCGCCCGGCCAGCCTCGGTGCGTGCGGAGTTCCAGGTTTGCGAGCCACGACGCGTTTCCGCCACTTGGGGCAAGGCGCGCCGGATTCACCGCCGGGTCGGCAACGCCGTACTGTGTTCCGTTCGCGCCGGTGATCGTGTCGATCGCGGTGACGATGTAGCTGCCGGGTCCCAGCAGGTTCTGGCCATAACCACGCACTGAACTCTGGCCGCCGCCGTAGAACCGTTCGGCCGGAGGAAGCAGGAACGACCGATTCGCCGGTGCGATGATCCCGCCGATCTGTGCACGCGTCGCCAGCGTCAGCCACGACGACAAGGGGAGATAAGCCGCGGCTTCGGCGGTGATGCGGCCGAAATCAATCGGGAGAATCCGACCAATGGACGCGTGCCCGAACTTCGTGTCGAGCGACCACCGATACCCGGACCTCGGGTCGTCGGTAGGCAGCAGCGGATTCTTTACCAGCGACACGGCCACGCTGTGTTGAGGCGAGCGCAGCAGGAAGCTCGCGACGTCTTCGAGTCGGCAGAAGCCGAACCGTGTGCACGAAACGGCGCGATCGGCGAGCGTTCGCGAATCCGTGTAGGCGTACTGCAGCGTGGCCGTTAGGCGGTCGCCGATCGTATGCGCCGTGCTGACCAACGTTCCGATTTCCGTCGTCTGCTCGTACGCGCCCACCGATGACCGCCGTTCACTGTACAGCGACACTTCCGGCTGCCACCGGAGACCTCGCCAGCTCGACAGGCCGCGCAGCGTCGTGGTGGCACCGACATAGTAGTTCAGTCGCTGGCTGAACGGATCGTCGCGCACGCGTTGGGCGCAGAGGCCGTCGAGTCCACTGAAGGGTTTGGCGAGCCCGATCTTGGACAGGCGGCCCGTGAGCTCGAGACGGTGGCCGAGCCCGGCGAAGTTCTGCTCGGCGAACCGCGTCTGCGTGCGAAAACAATCGAGTGTGGCCCATCCCGCGGTCGTGCGCGCGCGCCTGCGCTGCGCCTCAATGGCCGTGAGCAGGATCGAGATTGAATCGAGTGACGCCCCGGTCAAGCCTGCGACCGAGGCCGTGTCCACCCTCACCTGCCGATAGAGTCCGAGCGCCGCCAGCTCGCGCTGACCATCCGCGATGCTGCGCGCGGTGTACTGCTCGCCTGCGCGAATGCCGAAGGCCGATCGCACGGCGCGCTCACTGAGCGTCGGCTTGGCGCCGCTCGGTGTGATTTGCACGCCGACGCGCCCGATGTAGGTCAGCGGGCCAGGGGAGAATCCCATGCGCACGCTCGCCTGCAGGTTTGCGGTGTCGTTGATGATCGAAACCGTTCTCGGCCGCGCACGCGCGTGCCCGGCGTCGCGCACCAGCGACTGCAGTGAATCCGCCACGGCGTTCACCACCGAATCATCCATCGGGCGACCCAGCAGGCGCCGCGCGACGTTCGCGGAATCGGCAACGGTCCCGGGGAGTCCGGCAATGGCGACTCGCGATATGGCGACCGGCCTCCCCTCGCGAATGTTGAACGTCACACGGGCGCGGCGGTCGCCGTGCCGTTCGACGGCCGAGGTGACCGACGCCTCGATGAATCCACGATCCCTGTAGTCCTCCTCCATCGCCTGCGCATCGCTGACGAGGTCGGCGCTGTCGAGGCAGGTGAGAGGTCCGATCTTCCAGCCGAACCAGCGGCGAAACACGCTCGTCCGCTCGGTGAACGCGATCGGTGCAATCACGCCTTTCGGCACGCGATCGGTTCCCTTGAAATTCACGGCATCAACCATCGGGTGAAGCCGGGTGCACGGATTGCGCTGCGCCAAGGCTTCGGTTCCGGCCAGCGCGACTCCCAGCGCGGTGGCGCAGGCGGTTGCGATCGTGCGCGCGAATATCCGGCGCCACGCTTGCGGGCGCGCCGTGATTGGTAGGTGCGGGTCGGTTGGCATTCTCGTCTCGAAACTTAATGGCCGGCCCTCTTTTACGGCTTCGCCCGCCTGCCTGCCTGCGGCGTGACTGATGCGGATGCGCAGAAGCACGTCGTCCATCGGAAAGGCGGATTGCGTCACTCCTGAAACCTGCCGGGCCTCAGGCGACGTACGATCCTGCACTCGATCATTATT
Source organism: Gemmatimonadota bacterium (assembly GCA_027622655.1). Classification (GTDB taxonomy): domain Bacteria; phylum Gemmatimonadota; class Gemmatimonadetes; order Gemmatimonadales; family Gemmatimonadaceae; genus Fen-1231. The sequence continues at coordinate 29,123 of JAQBYI010000022.1, forward strand.
CATTGAACATGTCCGGTACCTACCCGTTGTCCCCAAAGGCTCTCGCGTTCTGGCCCGCCGCGGTCGTGATTGTCGTCACCGACTTCGTCACCAAACGAATCGCCGAGTCGCAGCTCCTTCTCCATACCCCGCGCGAGGTATTCGGGGAGTGGATGCGGCTCACCCTGACGTACAACACGGGTGCCGCGATGAACTTCTCGCTCGGCGAATTCTCGCGCGTTGGCCTCTCTGCCATTGCCGTGGCGATGATTGTCGTGCTCTACCGAATGCATCGCTCCGCTGCGGCGAACGATGTGTGGCAATCGCTCGCGCTCGGGCTCGTCGTGGGCGGCGCGCTCGGCAACCTCCTTGATCGCCTGCGGTCGGCAAAAGGAGTGGTGGATTTTATCGACATCGGCGCACCGGCGTGGCGATTCTGGACGTTCAATGTGGCGGATTCCGGCGTGTCGGTCGGCGCCGTGCTCCTCGCGCTCATCCTGCTGATACGCCCGGACCCACAGCCCGCCGGTGCTTCCTCTGCCCCGCCGGCGACGCCGGAGTGAGGGCTGACCGCGCGTAGCGCGGAGGCTCGGGCCAGCCGGGATTGCCGCTGCAGCGCCCGGTGGGCGAACTTCGTATCTTCTTCGTCCCGTCTCTAGCCGGAGCGCCTAGCGTGTCTGATTCGCCGCAGTCACCGTCCCCCCGTCGCCGCTTCATCAGCACGCTCGTCGGCGGCACCGTTGCCATCGCTGCCACCGGCGGCGTTCCGCGCGAACTACTCGGTCAGGGCGGAATCCCGGCGTATCCGCCGCCGCAGGGTGGATGGGATGTGAGCTGGGTCGATCGCCTCGCCAAGGCGTCGCACAAGGCAGTGTTCGATTGCTCAGAGGTCTCGGACGGAATCGCTCTCACGAACGCCCAGACCTACATGGCCGGGTGGAAGGACGTCTACGACACGCCGGACAGCGACATGGGCGTCGTCGTGGTCATTCGCCACAACGCCATCCAGATGGTGCTCAATGATTCGATGTGGGAGCGCTGGAACATCGGTGAACAACTCGGGATCAAGGTGCGCGGCGAGACGGCCAAGCGAAATACGTTCGCGGGTCGGCCGGCGTCTGAGGGCGGTACGCCGCGCGGCGCGGGCGGAACGATCATCGGCCTCATTGAACGGGGCGCTGTCGTCCTCTGCTGTAACCTCGCGCTGATGCGCAATGCCGGACAGTTCGCGGCTGCGATGAAGGTGCCGGTTGACGAAGCCCGCAAGCTCTTCATTGATTCGCTCGTTCCGGGCGTCATTCGCCAGACAAACGGCATCTTCGCCGTGACGCGTGCGCAGGAAGCGGGCGCGCACCAGATCAAGTCAAGCTGAACGCTCCGGTAAACGCACTATGAGTGGGAAGCGAAAAAAGGGCGGTGCCGCCGCCATGGCCAAATCGTACGACCGGTCGTACTTCGACCGGTGGTATCGCGATCCGCGCCGTCGAATCGCGATCCGCGCCGTCGAATCGCGAGTGGCGCGGATGTTTCGCGCAAGGCGCGGCTCGTGGTCGGGATCGCCGAGGCCTTGCTTCAGCGACCGCTGCGTTCGGCGCTCGACATCGGCTGCGGCGAAGGCGCGTGGAGGCAGGCGCTACGTGCCCTGCGACCGGGCATCCGGTACGTCGGCGTGGATTCGAGCGCGTACGTCGTTTCGCGGTTCGGTCGCTCGCGCGGGATTCGTTATGGGACGTTCGGTTCGCTGGGCACTGCTGACTTCGATGGGCGGTTCGACCTGGTCGTTTGCTGCGACGTCCTGCAGTACGTCTCGACCACAGAGCTGACGAAGGGGCTGCAGGCCGTCGCGGGCCTTGTCGACGGCGCAGCGTTTCTTGAGGCGTACACTACGTCGGATGATGTTATTGGCGACAGGCGCGGCTGGTACAACCGGTCGCCCGTGTTCTATCGTCGCGCGTTTGGCGCGGCCGGACTCACCAGTGTCGGGATGCACTGCTGGGTGGGTGAAAACCTGCGTGACGCGACCGCGGCGCTCGAACGGGCGTAGCGCGGGCGTAGCGCGGGCGTAGATCGAGCGCAGTTCAGGCGGGGCGCGCGGGTTGACTCACGAGCGTGGGTAGATAACCTTTCATCCGGATATACGGATGAAACGATCCTCACTCTTCGGCCGCCTGGCCGCCCTGTCTGACCCCATTCGCGCACGGCTGCTGGCCGCGCTCGAACGGCACGAACTTACCGTGGGTGAGTTGCACCGCGCCCTCCAGTTGCCACAATCAACCGTGAGCCGGCACCTGCGCGCGCTCGCAGATGCGGGTTGGGTCATGAGTCGTGAGGACGGTACGAGCAATCGCTACCGGATTGCCGCCACTGAGCGCGATGCCTCTGCGCGAAAACTCTGGCTCGCCGTGCGCGAAGAGCTGGGCGGACTCGCGGCCGTTCAGCGCGACGCCGAACGCGTGCGCGGAGTACTCGCGGCGCGGCACACCACGTCGCAAAAGTTCTTCGCGTCCAGCGTGGGGCAGTGGGACCGGCTGCGCGCAGAACTGTTCGGCGACCGGACGGAACTGTTCTCGCTGCTTGGCTTGCTCGACGCCGAGTGGACCGTAGCCGATCTGGGCTGTGGCACCGGTCAACTCGCGGCCGCGCTGTCGCCGTTCGTCAAGCGCGTGATAGCCATCGACGAGTCGGCGGCGATGTTACGCGGGGCACGGGCCCGCCTTTCGTCGTGCGCCAATGTTGAAGTGCGTCAGGGGTCGCTCGAATCGCTCCCGCTCGCGGACGGCGAAGTGAATGTGGCCGTGCTCTCGCTCGTCCTTCATTACATCGCCGAACCTCAGCATGTGTTGGCCGCCATACGCCGCTCCCTTGTGCCTGGCGGCCGTTTGCTCGTGCTCGACATGCAGGCTCACGACCGCGCCGACCTCCGTGACCGTATGGGGCATGCGTGGCAGGGCTTCGCCGAGCAGCAGCTGAGGGCGTGGAGCGCCGAAGCAGGATACACGGCCATTCGGTTCTCCCCGACTTCGCCGCAACCATCTGCCAAGGGGCCCGGTCTGTTCGTAGCAACGCTCATCAGTTCGTAGTTGTAGTTCGACCGCCTACTGTCTACTTCCGTATGTCGTTACCCACTACCGTCTACCAATACCATGCCATCCACGCTTGCTGACTCCCCATTCTCCTCCGCCAAGGCCGCCGGCCGCGCTCCGTACAAGGTCGCCGACCTCACGCTCGCCGACTTTGGCCGCAAGGAGATTCGCCTCGCCGAGTACGAGATGCCCGGCCTTATGGCGCTGCGCCAGGAGTATGGCGCAGCCAAGCCGCTCGCCGGCGCGAAGATCATGGGCTCGTTGCATATGACCGTGCAGACCGCCGTGCTCATCGAAACGCTCACGCACCTCGGTGCCGACGTTCGCTGGGTGAGTTGCAACATCTTCTCGACGCAGGACCACGCCGCCGCGGCTGCCGTTGTCGGCCCCGCCGGAACGGTCGACGAACCGGCCGGCGTCCCCGTCTTCGCGTGGAAGGGCGAGACGCTCCTTGAATACTGGTGGTGCACCGAGCAGGCGCTGCTGTGGCCCGATGGCTCGGGTCCGAATCTCATTCTCGACGATGGTGGCGATGCGACCCTGCTGATCCACAAGGGTGTCGAGTTCGAGGCTGCCGGCCGCGTGCCGCAGCACAATCCGGCCAGCGAGAGCGAGGAGTACGGCATCATCCTCGACCTGCTTACCCAAGAACTCAAGAAGAACCCAAAGCGCTGGACCAAGGTCGCGGCGGCCATCAAGGGTGTGTCGGAAGAAACGACGACCGGCGTGCATCGCCTATACGAGATGATGACCGCCGGGACGCTTCTGTTTCCGGCCATCAACGTCAACGATTCAGTCACCAAGTCGAAGTTCGACAACCTCTACGGCTGCCGGCATTCACTAACCGACGGCATCCTCCGCGCGAGCGACGTGATGCTGGCCGGTAAGGTCGCCGTTGTGATTGGTTACGGCGACGTGGGGAAGGGGTGCGCTCAGGCCTTCAAGGGGCAGGGCGCGCGCGTCGTCATCGCGGAAATAGATCCGATCTGCGCGTTGCAGGCGGCGATGGAGGGGTATCAGGTCACCACGCTCGAGAGCGTCGTTGCGACGGCCGACATTTTCATCACGGCGACGGGGAACAAGGACATCATCATCGCGGCTCACATGGCGCGGATGAAGGACAAGGCTATCGTCGGCAACATCGGCCACTTCGACAACGAAATCGACATGGCTGGTCTCAAGGCGTTTGAAGGCATCGAGCGGATCAACATCAAGCCGCAGTATGACGAATGGGTCTTCCCTGACGGGCATAGCGTGATGGTCCTTGCCGAAGGCCGCCTGCTCAACCTCGGCTGCGCCACCGGGCACCCAAGCTTTGTGATGAGCTGTTCGTTCACGAATCAGGTGGTCGCCCAGATCGATCTGCACTTGGCCGCGCAGGGCAAGCCAACTGTGTCGGGAACAGCGTACGATGCGAAGGCGGTTTACACGCTGCCCAAGAAGCTCGACGAGAAAGTGGCACGCCTACACCTCGAAAAAATCGGGGTCAGGCTCACCGAACTGTCGCCCGAGCAGGCGGCCTACATCGGTGTTTCAGTGGACGGGCCCTACAAGTCGGATCACTACAGGTACTAACCGCGCGGGCCGGGCCGGGGCCGGGGCCGGGCCGGCGTCGGCCCGGGTTCGGGTCGGGAGGGTTTCGCGGCTTGCCACGACGTGTCACTATGCAGGCAACCGTTCCGTCAGGAATCCGATGACCCGACGCTCTCTCAGTGTTTCCGCGTTCCTCGTTGCCGTCCTTGGCGCAGCACTCCCGATCGCCGTCGCTGCGCAGGGCGGCGCGGCGGCAACGGGCGCGGCAGCGCGGGCGGCCGCGCTCGCGACTGCGCGCGCTCACGCCATCGAACTGCTCTCATCGACGCCGCTCGTAGACGGCCACAACGATCTCCCGTGGACCATTCGGGAGCAAGCCGGCATCGAGCGTGATGTCGAGGCGTACGATCTTCGGAAACGCACCCCGCACCAGACCGATATCGCGCGCATCCGCGCCGGACGACTTGGTGGGCAGTTCTGGTCCGTGTACATCCCGGGTGAGATCCGCGACTCAGGCTATGCGCGCGTGCAGATCGAGCAGATCGATATCGCCAGACGTGTGATCGCTAAGTACCCGGAGGTGTTCACGCAGGCGTCGACCGCGGCCGACATGCGCGCCGCGTTCAGGAACAACCGAGTCGGCTCGTTGCTCGGAATGGAAGGCGGGCACGCGATTGAGAACTCACTTGGCGCGCTCCGGGTGTATTACGACCTCGGAGTGCGCTACATGACGCTCACGCACAATGTCACGCTCGACTGGGCCGACGCCGCACTCGACAGCGCGAAGCATGGTGGACTCACGAACTTCGGTCGCGAAGTCGTGCGCGAAATGAACCGCCTCGGAATGCTCGTCGATCTCTCTCATGTCTCGCCGAGCGTCATGAGCAACGCGCTCGACGTCACGGAGTCGCCGGTCATCTTCTCGCACTCGTCGGCGCGTGCGATTGTCGACCACCCGCGCAATGTCCCGGATTCGATTCTCAAGCGGTTGCCGAAGAACGGCGGTGTGGTGATGGTGACGTTCGTGCCGTCGTTCGATTCGCCAGCCATTCGCGCCCGTAGCGAAGCGCGCACCCGCATGCAGGCTACGCTCCGCCAGCGATTCGGGCGCGATGAAGCATCAGTCGCGCGTGAACTGCGTGCGTGGGAAGGCGTCAACCCCGCGCCCAAGGCCACGTTGGCCGACGTTGCCAACATGATCGACCACGTGAAGAAGACGTCGTCGGCCGACAATGTTGGAATCGGAAGCGACTTCGACGGCGTGGACGACGAACTCCCGGAAGGGCTTCAGGACATCTCGAACTTCCCCGATCTGTTCGCCGAGCTGATCCTGCGTGGCTGGAGTGACGCCGACCTTCGCAAGCTCGCCGGCGAAAACGTGCTGCGCGCCCTCGAGACCGCCGAGCAAGTGTCGACGCGCCTCAAGCGCGAGCGCGCGCCGAGCACGAAGACGATTGAGCAGCTCGATGGGCGGCCGCGGGCGAAGATGTAGCATGTCGGATTCGCGGCGGAGCTCCGACGGCGTCGCGGCGTGACTGACTCCGCGCGCCCGACCGCAGACGAGGTAATGGCGGCGGCGGCGGGTGAGTTTCTCGCCACGGCCCGCGGTGCGCTCGACGGATTCGATCGGCTGGTGGCCGACCTTGCGAGCCGTCCGGACGCCGAGGAACTGTTGGCTCCGTTCCGCCGGGAGCTGCACCGCCTGAACGGAAGCGCCGGCACGTTTGGTTTCGCGCGCGCCGGACGGATGGCATCAGCCATGGAGGCCGTGGTCCGGAAATGGATGGCGGCGCCGGACCTCGACCGCGACCGACGTGCTGACGTGGTCGCCAACTTCGCCCGTGCGATTCGGCCACAGTTTGCCGTGGCCACAGACGGGCCGGTGGTGCCGGGCCGCCGTTTGCTCATCGTTGGCGCGCGCGACGTGCTGGCCGTCGGATTGACGGCCGAGGCAGCGACGCGCGGGTTTCTGGTCGAACGGGTGTCGCTCGAGGACTTGGAGGAGGCGCTCGAAGACGGTCCACCGTACGGCATGATCGCCGTCGCGCCTGCGCCGGTGCACGACCTGCTCAATGCCACAGTGACGGTCGAACTCGTGATGGACGGCGACTTGGCCGTCGCCGATCCGGTCCGACAACACGTACAGCAGATGGCGGCGGAAACTGATCCTGCTGTCGTGCTCGACGCGCTGGACAGCATGGCAACCGCCGAGCGCGCGGCCGCAGGCACCGTGCTCGTGCTCGACGACGATCCTGTGATGCGCGCGATCGTGGGCGTGGCGGCGGCGCAGGTGAATCTCGCGGTTCGACCAGTGGCCGATGTCGCGGCGTTTCGCGCGGCGCTCGGGATCCTCCTTCCCGCCGTGATCGTCTTGGACGTCGAGATCGGTGAAACGAGCGGAGTCGATCTCGTGCGCGAAGTCAGAGGTCAGGCCGCGTTCGCTGGTGTGCCCGTTCTAGTGCTCAGCGGCCATCGAGACGACGGGACTCGCGCGGCGGCGCTCGAGGCGGGTGCGGCCGACTACCTGCAGAAGCCGATCACGATGCCGGTGCTCGCAGCGAAACTCGCAGCCTGGCACGCACGCGGGGCCCGCTGAGGTCGGCCGTCGGCGATTATATTCCACGGGCACTACTGAACGCGCGCGACGCGTGATTCTGCCAACCGCCAACCGCCAACCGCCAAAGCCCAGCCCATGCCCGCTACGCCACTCCACGCCCTGAATGCCGCCGGCCAGTCCATCTGGCTCGACTACATCGACCGTACGCTCGTCCTGAGTGGCGATCTGGCGCGCCGCATCGATGCGGATGCGCTCACGGGAATGACGTCGAATCCTACGATCTTCGAAAAAGCGCTGGCGCATGGCACGGCCTACGACACGCAACTCGCTTCGCTTTCTTCAGATCGCACGCCGTGGGCCATTTTCGAGGCCATCGAGACGGACGACGTGCGCTCAGCGTGTGACGTGTTTCGCCCGACCTACGACGCGACTGACGGCGCCGACGGCTACGTCTCAATCGAGGTATCGCCCGGCGCGGCGCACGACACCCCGGGTACGGTGCAGGAGGCGCGCCGGCTTTGGCATGCCGTCGATCGGCCGAACGTCATGATCAAGGTTCCCGGCACCCCGGCGGGATGCGGCGCGCTCCGGTTGCTCATTGCCGACGGAATCAACGTCAACGTGACGCTACTCTTTGCCCGTTCGGCGTATGCATCTGTCATTGACGCGTACATGAAAGGACTCAAAGACCGGGCGACTACGGGTGGCGCGCTTGCCCGCGTCTCGTCGGTGGCCAGCTTCTTCGTGAGCCGCGTGGACACGGAAGTAGACCGACGCCTGGAAGCGATCGGTACGCCTGCGGCACTGTTGCTGCGCGGGACCGCTGCCGTGGCAAACGCCAAGATGGCGTACGCGCTCTTCCGTGAACGGTTCAGCGGACCTCGCTGGGAGACGCTGGTGGCAAAAGGGGCGCGCGTGCAGCGTCCACTATGGGCGAGCACCGGCACCAAGAATCCAGATTTTTCCGACGTGAAATACGTCGAGGCTCTGATAGGCTCCGACACGGTAAACACGCTTCCTCCGGCGACGCTCGACGCATTTCGCGATCACGGTACGGTTGCGCGATCGGTGGACGTGGACTCCGACGGTGCGCGCGACGCGATTGAGATGATCGAAGCCGCGGGCGTATCGCTCACTGAGGTGACGGACAAGCTGCTCGTTGAAGGGCTCGAGTCTTTCCAGAAATCGTTCGACTCGCTCCTGGCCGGAATCGAAGCGAAGACGACGGCCCTCGCGCGGCAAAAGGCCGAGGCGAGGCAGCAGAAGTCGGCGGTCTGATTGGGTCATTCTCGCACGAAAATCGTTTGCACGATCGGCCCGGCGTCGTCCGACCCGGCCGTGCTTGAGTCGCTCGTGGCGGCGGGCATGAACGTGGCCCGCATCAACTTCTCGCACGGCACGCACGAGCAGCACGCGCGCGTCATCGCCGACGTGCGCCGGATTGCCCGCGAGGTACGGCGCCCGATCGCGATTCTCGCTGACTTGCAGGGGCCGCGCATCCGCATTGGCGACCTGACGGAGCCGCGCGACATTGCGCCCGGCAGCGAGTACGTGTTCGCACCCGAAGCCTCAGCACGAGCGGGCGACATCCCGGTCACGTACGACGACATCGCGCGTGACGTGAAGGCCGGCGGGCGCATTCTCGTCAATGACGGGTTGCTTGAATTCACGATTCTCGCTGTCGAAGGCGCCCGCGTTCGGGTGCGGACAGTTCACGGCGGCGCCCTCACGTCGCACAAGGGAATGAACCTTCCCGACACGGACGTGTCTGCGCCGGCGCTCACGGACAAGGACATCGAAGACATCCGCTTCGCGATTGAGCAGGATGTGTCTTACCTCGCGCTCAGTTTCGTCCGGCGTCCGGAAGACATCACGCAACTGCGCGCCAAGCTTCCCAAGTCAATGCTGATCGTGGCCAAGATCGAAAAGGACAAGGCCGTCGATCGTATTGACGAGATTATTCAGGTGAGCGACGCAGTGATGGTGGCACGCGGCGACCTCGGCGTCGAACTGCCTTTCGAGCGGGTACCACTGGAGCAGAAGCGGATAATCAGTCTCGCCAATCATTACGGCCGGCCTGTGATTACTGCGACGCAGATGCTCGAGTCCATGGTCGACAATCCGCGCCCGACGCGCGCCGAGGCGAACGATGTGGCCAACGCCGTGCTCGACGGCACCGATGCTGTGATGCTCTCCGCCGAGACTGCGACTGGCCACTATCCCGAGCTCGCCGTGCGTGCCATGCATCGCATTGCTTCGGCCGCGGAGACCCATCCGGTGTCGCGCGGACTCGGGCTCGACCGGCTCGACCCGGGTTCGGCCAGCGTGGAAGAGGCAATCGCTTCGGCCACGGTTACCGCCGTACGGCTCTGCGGAGCCAAGTGCGTGATTGTGTTCACGAAGAGCGGATTCAGCGCCCGAATCGTCGCAGCGCGCCGGCCCGCCGTGCCGGTCGTCGTGCTCACCGACCAGAATCGTACGTGGCGCCAGCTCGCACTCGTCTGGGGCGTGCTCCCGTTCCTCGTGCCGCATGCCGACAACTACGACCAAATGGCGCGCGCTGCCCGTGAACTTGTCGTGCGCGAGGGTCTGGCGGACCCGGGCGACCGCGTGGTCATCACGGCCGGTGTCCCGTTCGACGTTCCCGGATCCACGAACACCCTGAAAGTGGAAACGGTGTGAGCGCCACGAAGCTGACCTTTCTCGGCACGGGAACGAGTTTTGGCGTACCGCAAATTGGCTGCCGCTGCGCGGTGTGCCTCTCTGACGATCCCCGCGACAAGCGCACGCGTGTGGGTGCCGTGCTCGAGTCGAACGGCTCGCGGATCCTCATCGATACACCGCCGGAGCTTCGGCTCCAGTTGATTGCCAATTCCATCGACCGTGTGGATGCCGTGCTGTTCACGCACGAACACGCCGATCACACGCATGGCCTCGATGACGTGCGCGGCTTCGCTGGCGCCGGCTCGGCGCTGCCGGTGTACGGCCCCGCCGAAACGATCGCGAGCGTGCGGCACAAGTTTGCGTACGTGTTCGATCCGGCGATGCGCGGCCTTCCCGGTACGTCCAAGCCGGAGGGATCGACTCACGCGCTCGAAGCAGGGGTGCCGGTGACGATCGCTGGCCAGGAAGTCACGCCGGTGGAGGTGCCGCACGGAACGATGCGAGTCTTTGGCTATCGTGTGGGACCCGTTGGTTACATCACGGACGCGAAGGAGCTTCCGCCCGCTGCGGATGCCGTGCTCAAGGGCGTGAAGGTGCTCGTTCTGAACGCGCTGTTCCGGCGCCCGCACCCCACGCATCTATCAATTGGCGAAGCCGTCGAGACTGCACGGCGGATCGGCGCCGATCGCACCTTCCTGACGCACCTCACGCACCGCATATCGCATGCGGAACTCGAGGCCGAGCTTCCGGACGGCGTCAGCCCTGCGTTCGACGGACTTCAGGTTACCGTCCAATGACCGGCCGCTGACATGCCGCTCCGCATCGATGACGCACGCATGATGGCCGCCAGCGTCCCCTCTGGGGTTTCGCCGACGGAATGGAACGATCTCGCGATCCGGTTCGGAGAAGTGCACGCCGCCGTCGCCAGCGACCGCTCTGCGGGCCGCTACGGATTCATGGAGCTCGACGCGCAGGCCGCCGAGACCAAGCGCGTTTTGGATTACGCCGCGCACGCGCCGATGCGCTACACGGACGTCGTAGTGTTGGGTATCGGTGGTTCCGCGCTCGGTGCAATCGCTCTCAGGAGTGCGTTCGGCGCCTATGACGATACGCCGCGCCTGCACGTTGTTGACAACGTCGACCCACACACGTTCAAAGCACTGCTGGCACGGCTCGCGTTCGACCGCACGCTCTGGATTGTGGTTTCCAAGTCCGGCGCAACGGTCGAGACGCTTGCGCAGTATGCGATCGTGCGCCATGTGCTCGTGGCCGGGGGGCTCTCGATTGCCCGCCATGTGGTTTTCGTCACCGATCCCGTCGCCGGGCCGCTCCGTGCGATCGCCTTGGACGAAGGCATTCCCGCGTTCGACGTGCCCCCGAACGTCGGCGGGCGCTTCAGCGTACTCACGCCGGTTGGGACGCTCCCTGCCGCGTTCGCCGGCTACGACGTTGGCGCAATCGTCGCCGGTGCGCAGGCGATGCTCGATCGTTGTAATACGCCGGCGCTCGCCGACAATCCTGCCGGCCTGTTGGCCACGCTTCTCTGGCGTGCGCATCAGCGCGCTGGGCAGTCCACACACGTGTTCATGCCCTACTCGGACCCGCTTCGCGACGTGGCGCCGTGGTTCGTACAGCTCTGGGCGGAAAGCCTGGGCAAGACCGACGCCGACGGTCTTCCGGCCGGTCCGACGCCGCTTGCGGCGCGCGGCGCCACCGATCAGCACTCGCTGCTCCAGCTTCTGATGGAAGGGCCGGCCGACAAGGTGGTCTGTTTTCTGCGTGTTGCCAATCACGCGCGCGACCTCATGGTGCCGAAATCGGAGATTGTCCCGGATGCAGTGGCCTTCATGCGGGGGCGATCTCTTGGCGAACTGCTCGACGCCGAAGCCGGTGCCACCGCGCGCGCGCTGGTAAGCGCAGGACGTCCGAGCCTTACGATCACCGTCGATGGGGTAGACGCGTACTCGATTGGCGAGCTGCTCATGTTCCTGATGATCGCTACGGTATATGCCGGCGCGATGTACCGTGTCGACCCGCTCGGCCAGCCTGGTGTGGAGCTTGCCAAGCGACTCGCGCGAGAAGCTCTGGAAAGGAGCACCCAATGATCGACTTGCCGGCCTGGGTGCGGGATCCGGTGATTCAGCGCGCAATCGGCGCCGCGGCCGTCATCGGACGTGATCGACATCGGCGTACTCCGCACGACCCTGATGGAGTGTGGCCAATGGGTGGACGGCGACCTCAACAACGGCCGCATCGTGCGCGTGGCGAACAGCTTCGTATTCAAGGAGCCGGTGGTGAACTACTCCGCTGACTTCCCGTTCCTCTGGGACGAGATCAAGGCGCCGGTCAGGTTCGGCAGCGACCGTGCCCTGGCGCGCGAGATTCTCGTTCGCGCCGCGAACGAACTCACGTCCGACATGGTGCGCGAGGCGAAGACGACGTGGGCAGCGATGGTGCGCAAGTATCGCATCGAAGAGGCCCGCGTGGAGCCGCTCGTGACGCTGATAGCGAACGACAACTGGATAGAATTCACGGTACGATACGTAGTGGATTTTCGGCGTCGCCGCGCGCTCAAGGATTATCTGTTCAGTCGCATTCTCGACGACATCGATGCGACGAACGGGAAAGTGGCGCTGGCGTCGGCGACGTTTGAGCTGGTCGGTGCGCCGCCGGTGCAGGTGCGGATTGATCCGGGCACGGGCCCGGCGGCTGAACGTTCATGAACCGGAGAACTCGAATGCGAATCGCCATGGTCGGCCTGCTCGCGGTCGGCACGCTCGCTGGTGCGGTGGTACCTGGCTTGGCAGCGTCCGTCGCGCAGCCCGGCCTCTCACTAGCTGAGCAGGACACGGCGCGCGCCGGCACGAGCGCGCCGGTGGTCGTGCGCGGCGACACAGTGCTGATCGTGCCGGGTCGGCTCGGTTCGTTCTCTGCGGCGGAGCGCGCCGCGGCCATCGTCGATCGGGTGAGGCGCCTTTCGAGCACGCGAGTGGATTCCGTTCAGCTCGTGGTCGCACCGACGTCGACCGACCTGCTCGCCGGCGAGGTGATCCTTATGACCGTGACCGATGCGGACGCGGCGGCCCTAGGTCGCCCGCGCGCAGAGATCTCGGCGGATTTCGCGGCTCGCTTGTACGCCGAAGTACGCCGAGTATCGAAGGCGCAAACGATCAAGACCGTCGCGCTGGGCGTGCTCTACACGCTGCTGGCGTCCGGAGTGCTGGTGTTTCTGCTTGTAGGGCTCGGCCGGGTCTTTCCCCGGGCGTATGCGTACGTCGAGACATGGCGGTCCCGGATGCCGTCAATCCGGATTCAGACGCTGGAGCTGCTCTCGGCATCGATGCTGACCGACGCGCTGATCACGGCTGTACGGTTTGTGCGCATTGGCATCGTGATCGTGCTCTTCTATGTATACCTGCCGCTGGTGTTGAGTTTCTTCCCGTGGACGCAGCCGCTTTCGAACCGACTCGTCGGCTACGTGACGACGCCACTGCGTCAGATTGGCACCGGATTTCTGAACTACGTGCCGAACATCTTTTTCATCGGCGTGATCGTGCTCGTCACGTGGTACGTGTTGAAGGCGATCAGGTTCGTCTTCGGAGCTGTGGAACGCGGCAACGTGACCATCGCGGGATTCGATCGCGAGTGGGCCGACCCCACGTACAAGATCGTGCAGTTTCTGGTGATGGCGTTTGCGCTGGTCGTGCTCTTTCCGTACCTGCCTGGCGCAGATTCCGATGCATTCAAGGGCATCTCATTGTTCGTCGGCGTGCTCTTCTCACTCGGTTCGTCGTCGGCAATTGCGAACGTAGTGGCTGGAGTCGTGCTCACCTACACGCGGGCGTTCAACATCGGCGATCGCATCACGGTCGGCGAAACGACCGGCGACGTGATCGCGAAGTCTCTCCTGGTGACGCGCGTCCGTACGATCAAGAACGTGGACGTCACGGTGCCGAACGCTATGGTGCTCAGCAGCCACATCAAGAACTACAGCGCGGCCGCAGGATCGGACGGGCTGATCCTGCATACGACAATCACCATCGGGTACGACGTGCCGTGGAAGCGAGTGCACGAGTTGCTCATCGCGGCGGCGAAGGCGACGCCGGGAATTCTCGCTACGCCCGTGCCGTTCGTGCTGCAGTCGAGTCTCGACGATTACTACGTCAGCTACCAGATCAACGCGTACACGAACAAGCCGGCCATCATGGCTCTGACGTATGGCCTGCTGCACGCCGGTATCCAGGACAAGTTCAACGAGGGTGGCGTGGAAATCATGTCACCTCATTACCAGTCACTGCGTGACGGAAACCAGACTGCGATTCCGGCGAGTTACCTTTCGAGTGAGTACGCGGTGCCGCCGTTTCGGGTGCGGCACGTCGAAGGCGATGGGCGGTCGTAGCATGTCGGCCGCAACGGCCAGCGAGTTTTGGTCGTCAATATCCCATTCCGAGGAATGATGATGGCTTCAGGTCGGAAAGCAGAGCGTGGCGGTCGTGGACTTTCGATGGGCGCCGGTGCGGCGGCGGTCGACCGTGCTGAGCGCGGGCGTACTGGCGCAACGACTACTCCGGTGTATTTTCGCGGGGCGATCGATGCGGACGGCACACTCGATCGCGAATTCGTTCGAGCTCGCCTCGGTGACAAGCTGGGCAAGTACGCCCGTCGCATCGACCGTATTGATGTTGCCCTCGGGACTGACAGGCCGGCCCGCGGTGCCAAGGCGAGCCGCATCACGATTGAGGCGAGCGTATCGAGTGGCGCACCGGTTGCAGTGACCGGCTCTGGCGACACGGCCCGCGTAGCCTTCCTTGCCGCCGCCCGCTCGGCCGAGCGCAGCGTCCGTCGTTGGATCGAACGCAAGCGGCGAACCACGGCCCGAGCGCGGCCGAAGCGCTCGTAGTCAGATTTATCTCCCAGCGGCCGCAGCCGTCGTGATCTGTCTGCGTCCCCAATATCTCACTTCATGAACCCACAACTACTAATGGCCGCCGGCGCGATTCTCGCGCGGGTTGCCCCACACGGTATTTCCGTATCCGCCGCCGGATTAGCGGTCTCCGACGCGTCGGTGCTTGCGTCGCCCCAGACGGACGCGATTGCGCGACTCGCGGTGTTTGGAGACGACAGCGAACGCGAGATCGCCCGCTGGGCGCTCTGGGAAATCGGTCAGTCAGTCGGCGTTCGCCCAGCGTCGATTCACGATCTGTACATGGCGCGCGGGCGGGGCGACGTGAAAGGCTTCACGGTGCCGGCAATCAACGTGCGCGGAATGTCGTACGACACGGCGCGCTCGATCTTTCGAACCGCGAATCGACTCAAGGCCGGAGCGTTCATTCTCGAGATCGCCCGTTCCGAAATCGCCTACACGGACCAGCGTCCGGCGGAATACGTCGCGGTCATGATTGCGGCAGCGCTGCGCGAGGGATTTCGCGGGCCGGTCTTCATTCAGGGCGATCATTTCCAGGTGAACGCCAAGAAGTACGCGGTTGACGCGGCGGCCGAAATTGACGGTGTGATGATGCTCGCCACCGAGGCGGTGGCTGCAGGCTTCTACAACGTGGACATCGACACCTCGACGCTCGTGGATCTTTCCCACGCGACGCTAGACGACCAGCAGCGGCTCAACTACGAAATCGGTGTTGACATCACGCGTCACGTCCGTGGTTTGGAGCCGAACGGCGTCACCATCTCACTGGGCGGTGAAATCGGCGAAGTCGGAACGGAGAACTCGACCGTTCCGGAACTTCGCGCCTACATGGCAGGGTATAACCGGACACTCGCCGCCCAGGCGCCGGGAATGACCGGCTTGTCCAAGATCAGCGTGCAAAGCGGAACCTCCCATGGTGGCGTGGTCCTCGCAGACGGGTCGATTGCCGATGTCAAGCTCGACTTCAACACGTTGCGCGAGCTGGGTGAGGTCGCGCGGAGTGAATTTGGGCTATCGGGCGCCGTTCAGCACGGGGCGTCAACGCTTCCCGATGGCGCATTCCACAATTTCCCGAAATGCGAGACGGCCGAAATCCATCTCGCTACTGGCTTCCAGAACATGCTGTACGACGGAATTCCGGCAGCATTGCGCGCCGAGATTTACGATTGGCTGCGCATCAATGCAGCCGGCGAACGAAAGGCGACGGATTCGGAAGAGCAGTTTCTGTACAAAACCCGAAAAAAGGCGTTGGGGCCGTTCAAGCGGCAACTGTGGGACCTTCCGGAGGACGCGCGAGCCGCCCTTGGCGCGGCGTTCGACGCAAAGTTCGACTTTCTGTTCACACAGCTCGGAGTTGCCGATACCGCTGCGGCTGTGGCTCGGTTCGTTCACGCACCGGAGCAGCACCGTCCGGCGCCATCGGGGTGCGGGCCAGCGGTCGCGGCCGCGCCAGATGACCCGGACGCCGGCGAGTAGGCTCCACCAGACAAGGAGTACCGAATGTTTCGCAAGCTGATTTTCGTCGCAGCCGCCACGTTCGCGGTTGCGGCGTGTGATGGCTCCAGGAAGCAACTCGAGCAGACGCTGGCGCAGGTTGAGCAGATTTCGGCCGAAAAGGATTCATTGCTCAAGGACGTGATGGCCACGTCGCAGTTCATCACCGAGGTCAACGCCGAACTGGCCAAGGTGCGAAGTCGTACGGCCGGGCGGCCGGTGCAGGGGCAGCCGGGCGAAATGGAGAACGGCTTGACGCCGGCGCAGCAGCGCGAGGCGATCAGGGTCAAGGTCGCGGAACTCACGAGCCGCCTCACAGAGAGCGAGTCGCGGCTCGCGGCCAGCCGAACACGCGTGCGTGACCTGACAGCGAACAACACTGCCCTGTCGGCACAAATGACGGCATACGACTCAACGATCGCGTCGTTCACTGTCCTCATCGACAATCAGCGAACCGAGATTGCGTCGCTCACTGAGCAGGTGAACGCGCTGCAAGCCGAGAATGTGTCCCTCAGGCAGGACAAAGCGTCGCTCACGGACGCGAACACGCAGCTCACGGAACAGAAGGAGCAGCTCATAACCGAGCAGAACACCGTCTACTACGTGATCGGCACCGAGGATGAGTTGTCCAGGAAGGGGATCATCGCCAAGCAGGGCGGCTTGTTCGGGATCGGGAAAACGGCGGTACCGGCAGCGGCGCTTAATCCGGCGGACTTTATCCCGATCGATCGCACGCAGGTAATGGAGATCGCGTTCCCCAAGGGCGACAAGGCGTACAAAATCGTATCGCGCCAGGACGTCGCCGGGCTTGAGACTGCGCCGGACAAGTCAAATCGAATCAAGGGCGGACTCAAGATTGTTGACGCAGCGAAGTTCTGGGGACCGGCGCGATACCTGATCCTGATGGAGCAGTAGTCGCTTGACTCCGCCTGCACAGGCGGCCGGCGTGGCCGCGGAGTGGGTGGGCGGAGTCGAGAAGGTTGTCGATTTCGGCCGGCGGCTGTGGAAGAAGATGGCGGACGACGACGTCCTCTTTCTGGCAAGCGGTGTGGCGTTCAACATCCTGCTGGCAGGTGTTCCGTTCTTCCTCCTGCTCGCATCGGGAATCGGCTACGCGATGGGCACGTCACTCGACGCGTCGAACAGCGCCGTGGCCGGGTTCATTCGTGACCTATTCCCGCTCGATGGTGACGGCGGAGATTCGGTTCTCGATCCGGTCATTCGAGACATCGTACGTACGCGCGGCACTGCGGGAATTATCGGAGCCGTGGCATACATCTGGTTCTCCACGCGGCTCTTCGGATCGCTGCGCGCCGTGTTCAACACCGTATTCGACGTTCCCAAACGGCACGGAATGCTGCTTGGCAAGCTGTTCGACGTCTGGTTCACGGTTGCCGCGACGGCGCTGGTAGTCGTGTGGATCGCAGCGTCGGCCTTCGTAGGAATCGCCCGCGCGCGAGGTATAGCCTTCCTGGCCAGCGTTGGCTTGGAGAGCGACGCGGTGATGAGTTCCTTCACCTACTACAGCGGGCGGCTGGTCACGTTCGTTCTCCTCTCAACCGTTTTCTTCGCGCTGTACAAGGCGCTCCCGTACCGGCGCGTGCGTTGGCGCCAAGCCGCTTTTGGTGCCGTGTCGAGTGCCGTGCTGTTCGAAGTCGCGCGTTGGGCCTTCACTTTGTTCGTCAATCGCTGGAATCCGGGATCGCTGTACACAGGCACCCTCGCGACGATCATCATCGTCGTGTTCTGGGTTTACTACGGGGCATTGATTGTCATCGTGGGCGGCGAGGCCTCACAGGTGCACGAACGCGCGCACGACGCGAAATTGAACGCGCCGTGATTGACCTTCGCTCCGATACCGTCACCAAGCCGTCGCCACGCATGCGGCAGGCCATCGCCGAAGCCGAAGTTGGCGACGATGTGCTCGACGGCGATCCGACTGTCCGCAGGCTCGAAGAGCGCGTGGCGGATCTGCTCGGCGTCGAGGGGGCGCTGTTCTTTCCGACCGGCACGATGGCCAACGAGTGCGCGCTTTCCGTGCTGGGCAAGCCCGGAACCGAGTTTTTCGTGCACGAGGAGGCGCACGTCGTCGACCGCGAAAAGGCGGGGGCGGCGATGCTCTCCGGGCTGCAGCCTCGGATGATCCGCGGCGCGCCGCGAGTGACGCTCGACACGTTTCGCGCTGCCGTGCGTCCGGTGAGTCGCTATCTGCCGCGCGCGTCACTGCTATGCCTCGAGAACACGCACAATTCCGGCGGCGGCCTTGTCACGCCCACGGACGAGTTGCGGGCGATTGCCGACGCAGGACGAGCGCTCGGACTGAGTGTCTTTCTCGACGGTGCCCGGCTCTGGAATGCACACGTTGCCTCGGGCGAGTCGCTCCGGGGCTTTGCCGCGGTGGCGGACCTCACGATGGTGTCATTCAGCAAGGGGCTCGGCGCGCCGGTTGGCGCCGCGCTGGCCGGCTCCGCGCGGTACATCGACGAAGCACACGAATCGCGCCGGCGCCTGGGCGGCGGCATGCGTCAGTCCGGAATACTGGCTGCCGGCTGTCTGTACGGTCTCGAGCAGAATCTCGCACGCCTCGCGGACGATCATTCGTCGGCCCGCCGCTTTGCGGCCATCGTCGCCGAAGCGAAGGACGTGCAGGTGGGAATCCCCGAGACGAACATCGTCATGATTACCGTTCCGCCAACGACCGATCCGGCAACCGTCGAACGCCAGGCCGCTGCGCGCGGAGTCGGCATTTCGCTCTGGGACTCCATCCGCGTGCGCGCGGTAACGCACCTCGATATCTCGTCCGACGATGCTGTCAATGCTGCCGGGATTCTGCGTGACCTGTTCGACCCCCGGCATCCCATTCAATAGGAATCAGACATCATATGGAACATACCGCCGGATTTCTCAAGATCGTCGACGATGCCAAGGCGAATATCCGCGAAGTCACGATCTCGCAGACCAAGGCCCGCATGGATGAAGATCCCGGCGTAAAGCTCGTGGACATTCGCGAAGACCGCGAATGGGCGCTGGGGCACATCACCGGCGCCGAGCATATTGGCAAGGGAGTCATCGAGCGGGATATCGAACAGAAAGTCCCGGACAAGACAGCGGAGGTCATCCTGTATTGTGGCGGTGGATTCCGGAGCGCGTTGTCGGCTGAAGTGCTGCAGAAGATGGGATACACCAACGTCTTTTCGATGGCCGGCGGTTGGCGCGAGTGGGCCGAAGCCGGCTATCCGGTGGACCTCTGAGCGACGCAGAAGCCCGTGTTCGTGAAAGCTTCGCCAAGCAGGCGTTCATGCATCTGCTTGGCGCGCGCCTGGCGCGCGTCGTGCCCGGCGAAGTTGACGTCGAGCTCTCGTACCGGGCCGATCTGGTTCAGCAGCACGGGTATCTGCACGCCGGCGTGACGACGGCCATCGCCGACAGCGCGTGCGGATACGCGGCGCTGTCGCTGATGATGCCCGAGGCGGCGGTGCTGAGCGTTGAGTACAAAGTGAACTTGCTGTCGCCGGCGCGCGGGGACCGCTTCCTCGCCCTCGGCCGCGTGATCAAATCAGGGCGCACGATCACGGTCGTGCGCGCCGAGGTCCTCGCATTCGACGTGCAGGGCGACGCCCGCCCCGTGCTGGCCATGCAGGGTACGATGATTACTTCGATCGGACGCGGGATCACGGATTGACCGATTTGTGTGCAGTGTCGCTATTTTGCTCGTAGGTACATGCCAGATGAATCCCCCTAACCGCTCTGACCCACGCGATCCCGGTTCACGACCGGGTCAGCCACCTGTGACGCGTCCCGGCACGGGAGCGCCGGGCGCCCAGCCTTCGTTCAACGAGCTCTCGAAGCTGATTGTCGCTGAGCAGAAACAATCGAAAGCAGAACTCGCGAAGGCGCTTGCGGGCGGGCCGAGGAAGGGGAAAGTCGGAGCGTTCATTGCAGGATTCCTGGTCGCGCTCAATCTCGTTTTTTGGGTCGTCTTTCCACCGGCGCGTGAAACGCAAGGCGACCACCGATCGTCGCTGGAAGTGGAACGCGATCTCCGCCTCGTTCTTGCTTCGGCGGCAAGCGACGTCGACATCTGGCGCAGCCTGCATGACGGACAGATGCCGCCTGCGCTCGCTGATGCCGGTATTTCCGATACGACGATCGTGTACGTCAAGGTCGACGCCGTCGTCTACGAACTACGCGGCACCGAGCGTGACGTTTCGCTGTCGTACCGGTCCAACGTGTCGATAACTGATTTCCTGGACGGCGGGATCCCGGGTCGATGAAGAGACGACGGCGCGTTGGATTCACCCTCATCGAACTCTTGATTACCGTGACGATTGTCGGGATTCTCGCGCGTATCGCCATTCCGGCCGTTTCGCAGTTTCGGCTGCGCGCGCGCGCGACGAACATCATCAACGATCTCGAAGTGATCCGCAGCGGCGCGTTCGGAGTCATGGCCGATAGCGGTGTCTGGCCCCTTGACGCGGCCGCCGGCACGGTTCCGCCGGAGATGGTCCCATACGTTCCCGCGGGCACGTCGTTCACTCCGGAGCCAGGCGTGACCTACGACTGGCGTCTGACTGGCATGCCGGGCGGCGACCCGGGGGCGGCGACGGCCGCCGCAACAATGGCAATGGGCGTCGAGGCTACCGACCCCGCGCTAAGCGTCGAGATCGAGCGGCTGATGGCGGGGCAAGCAACGCTCATCACCGGAGGGACTATCTACTGGCTCCTCTGGGGGCCGACGATACGGCCGTAGCCGGTTACGACAATCAGGTGTAACTTCGCGGTAACTTAAGCCGGAGACCACCCGATGCCCGTTTCACGTCGTGACTTTCTCGCTACCGTTGGTGTCGGCGGCGCGGCGCTTGGCGGCGCAGGCGCAGGTCTCCTCTCGCTTCCCGCGATATCCGGCCGCGGGCGCGAGGCACTCTGGGCGCAACAAGCCGCGCAGGGCGTCCAGGGAGTGGGCGATCGCAAGGCCGATCGCCGCATGGCCGCGCACGCCGCGATTCGCATTGACAGCAATGAGAATCCGATGGGTCCGGGCGCGAACGCGCTCAACGCGATTCGTGCGCACCTGAATGAGGGAAACCGTTATCCGATCCTCGCAGAAGACGATGTCATTGAGGCAATCGCCAAGCTGAACGGAGTCACCCCGAACAACGTGATTCTCGGCTGCGGTTCCGGCGAACTGCTGCGAGCCGCCGATCAAGCGTTCGTGTCGCGCACGGCCGCGTTCGTGGGCGCGGCACCGACGTTTGAGGCGCCCGGCGACTTTGCAGCATTCCTCGGCGCCGAAGTTCGCAAACCCGCGGTGGACTCGAAGCTTCGGCTTGATCTCGGCGCGATGGGCGCCGCAGCACGCGGTGCGGGACTCATTTTTCTTTGCAATCCCAACAACCCCACGGCCACCGTACACTCGCGTGCCGATGTCGCTGCATTTATTGAATCGGTAAACCGTACGTCGCCTGCTACGACGATCCTCGTCGATGAGGCGTACTTCGACTACGTCGATTCACCCGGCTACGGAACGCTGATCCCGGTGGCGCTGGAGAATCCCCGCGTCGTGGTGCTCCGGACGTTCTCAAAGGCGTACGGCATGGCCGGGCTTCGGATCGGGTACGCCGTAGGCCGCACGGAGACGCTTGCCCAGATGAAACAGTGGGTGCTCGGCTCGAATGTCAGCCAGTTGACGTTGGTCGCGGCGACCGCGGCTCTTGCTGATCCGGCCAACATCGCGGCCGAGATCAAGCGAAACAGTGCCGTGAGAACGTTCACGCGAAAATTCTTCGCAGACGCCGGCTTCACGATGACGACCGGTGACGCGAACTTCGTGATGGTCGACCTTCGCCAGAATGCGGCAGAGTTCAAGAAGAAGGCGCTGACGAAAGGGATTGCCGTCGGCCGCGCGTTTCCGCCGCTCACGAACCAGTCGCGTATCACGTTCGGAACTATGGAAGAGATGAAGACGGCAACGGCCGCGTTTCGAGAGTTGCTGGGATCGACTGCTGGCGGATAACGGCGCGTTGCGCGGATCAGTGCGCACGCGGCGGGCCGGTCCGGTATATTTCAGGCGCTCCAGGTCCCGGGGGGCGTAAGCCCGCCAACTCCGCCAGGGCCGAAAGGCAGCAACGGTACGTGGTGTTTTGCGTTGCTCCGTCAGGCCTGGGGCACTGTCGCGGGGGTTTTCCGAAAGGGAGACCCCCGCGACTCGTTTCACCAACCGGCGCATGGGCGCCGATGGCATAGGACGCTGGCGGACAGAGGTTGGAGGCCACCTATTTCGCGAGATGGCAAACGCCGCTGGGGGTGCCAAAGTCGAGTCGGTGAATCGCCATAGGCGAGGCACTCGACATTTCATCGCGCACCGTGAGCACCCACCTCGTGAACATCTTTCGAAAGCTGGGCGTCGGCTCGCGCGGCGCGCTCATCGATCTGGTGCGCGACAATCGGGCTCTCATCCAGGCGGTCGCGGACGGCTAGCCGATCCGCCAGCGCGAGTGTGGTGCGAATCGCGTCGGAGTTAGGGTCGAGCGCGTCGGCCAGTGCATGCGCCATGGTTGGAACAGCATCAACCGGAACGTCGCCCATCATCGCCGTCTGTATCCAACCTCGCGCGCGCAGGTACGAGCTGTGCCAGCTGAGATGAAAGCCGGCGTTGGCCATGGCACGGCCCACAATGGCCGTGTCCAACCCCGCAGGTGCGCACCACGTTGCCACAGCCGGTGACGCACGGCGGGGCGCAACAAGCGGCCGATGCCCAACGCGCTGCATGAACGCGCGCAGCACCGCGTCGGCCCGTGCGATTTCGGCGAAGCGCGATGGCCAGTGAGTGGAGGCGATTGCAGTCGCGAGCGCGCCCACGAGAAGTGACGACTGCGTGAACGGAACGCCGCCGGGAGCTGCGTACGGAGCCAGCTCCAGGTACCGCGGCGTACCGATCGGGGCGGGGCCGGGCGCGTCCGCCGTGCAAATGATCGCAAGCCCGGCGACGGCGCCGAGCGCCTTGCCGCTAACTGTCGTGGCGAAAGCAATGTCGGAATGAACAGCCGGGGAGATGGGTGACAGAACGTCCGGGGACATAGCTAACACTTTTTCTTCTGAGAAGGTG
>JAQBYI010000075.1 GCA_027622655.1 Gemmatimonadota bacterium
GAGCGGCCCCGAGCGGCCCCGAGCGGCCCCGGGCGGCCCCGAGCGGCCCCGGGCGATTAGCTTTCACTCGTGCGACACCGATTCCACGTCTCAATCGCCCGTCGGCCCCGCGCTGTCACCGTCGTCACGGTGGCCTGCGCCGCAGCCATGGTGGCCTTGGCGAGCGCCGCGCCGGCCAGCGCTCAGGAGGGCGAGCCGCCGCTAAGTCCGTTTGTCGCGCAGCGTGTGGCAGTGGTGCCTGTGCAGTTCCTCCGTAGCGATACCGCGGCTCCCCTGCTTCCTGCGCAGTGGGCGACGGCGAGGCGCGAACTTGATGATTCGATTGGCACTGCGCTCGCCGAGCGTGGGCTCGGCAACAAGTGGGCGTATGCCGCGGATATCGACCGGTTGGCGAAACGCAACCGTGGCTACGTGAGTGATCCGTATACGCTTGGAGCCGGGAGCTTTCGCGCGCGTCCGCTTCGTCCGAACGACGCGGCGCCATCGTTGCTGCTCAGCAACTTGCGTTCATTGATCGCGCTCGGTGATGCGCGCTATGCGCTGATCCCGGTGGAGCTCGCCTTCGTCCGGGAGGATGACAAGGCGCTTGCGGTGCTACGACTGGTGCTCCTCGACGGCCGTGGCGGCCGCATTGTCTGGTTTGCCGACATCGCGGTTCCCGCTGGCACCGCATTCGGCAGCGCCCAGATTGGCGAGCTCGCACGAAGCGTGGCGGACCTCGTAGTCCGCTGATCGCCCTCCTTTTTTCCGGATACGATGACCATTCAAGCAACGCTGATTCCAGGAGATGGAATCGGCCCGGATGTCACCGACGCGACGGTGCGGCTGCTCGACGCCGCCGGCGCCGGGTTCACGTGGGACCGTCAGTTGGCGGGCACGGCCGCCGTCAACGCGGTGGGCGACCCGATGCCGGACGCGACCCTCGATTCAATCCGGCGCACAAAACTCGCGCTCAAGGGTCCGCTCGAAACGCCGGTAGGGAAGGGATTTCGATCCGTCAACGTCGCGCTGCGAAAGGAATTCGACCTCTACGCAAACGTGCGACCCGCCAAATCAGTCGTGCCGGGACTTCGCTTCAGCGGAGTTGACATCATTCTCGTTCGCGAGAACACCGAAGGGCTCTACATCGGAATCGAGAACTATGTCCGCATCGGCGATGACGAGCGCGCCGCCGCGCAGTCGATTGCCGTAGTCACGCGCTACGGCGCCGAACGAATCCATCGGTACGCGTTCGACCTCGCCGTTCGACTCGGGCGCAAGAAGGTCACGCTCGTCCACAAGGCGAACATCCTGAAGTTTTCACAGGGTCTCTTTCTCGACGTTGGGCGTGACATCGCAAAGGAGTACGCTGGACGAGTGACGGTCGAAGAAAGGATCGTGGACGCTTGCGCGATGGAACTCGTGACTAAACCCGAGCGCTACGACGTGATCGTCACGACGAATCTCTTCGGCGACATCCTCTCCGACCTCACCTCGGGTCTGGTCGGCGGCCTCGGCCTCACCCCGGGCGCGAACATCGGAACGAGTGCCGCGATCTTCGAGGCCGTCCACGGCACGGCTCCCGACATCGCCGGGAAGGGAATTGCAAACCCGACTGCACTGATGCTCGCGGCATGCCAGATGCTCGATCACGTCGGAAAGGCCGATCTGGCCCGGCGCGTGCAGGGCGCGATTGAGGCTACACTGCGTGAGCAGAAGTGCGTTACGGGCGATGTGGGCGGCACCGCAACGACGGCGCAGTACACCGACGCGGTTATCGCCCGGTTATAACGCTCGCGATGCGAATCTTCTCCGAGTCCAGCGGGGCCTAGGCCAGGCGATGCGACTCCTTCACGTCTCTGACCTGCATTTCGGCCGGTCAAGCGTGCCTGCGCAGGTCGAGGCCCTCGAGGCTTTCATCGCACGGGAATCGCTCGATGCGATCGTCATTTCCGGCGATCTGTCACAGCGGACGCGGCGGAGCGAGTTCGAACGGGCGGCGGTGTTCGTGCGCCGGTGTGAATCGCGCGCTCCGACCGTCGTAGTGCCCGGCAACCACGACTGTGCATGGTGGACCGGAATGCTTGGCGCCGGCGGCTTCTATTCGATGTTCAATCGGTACCGTGAGTACATCCGGTCCGACATCGAACCGCAGGTGCGTGTCGAGGGAGCCACGATCGTGGGACTCAACTCGGCGCACGGCATCCAGACGTACACGCTCACGACCCGTCCGCGCGATCTCACGGTGGTCGGCGCCGTGCTCCGTGGGCAATGGGCGCGTGCGCGCACCGCATTCGCCATGGCGCCGCCCGGCGATCTCCGGGTACTGGTAGTGCATCACAACGTGCTTCGCGGAAAGCTGTCGAACAGATGGGGCCTCGCGTCGCGCGAGTTTGGACTGGTCGATATTGCACACAGCGGCGCCGACCTCGTCTGTTGCGGACACGATCACGAGGAGCGCATCGAGGGTGTCAGCGCGGGACGGCGGCATATTGTCGTGTCCACGGCCGGCACGATGACCGACCGGACCCGCGGCGGCCGGCCGGGTTCGTGGAATCTCATCGATGCCGACGCCAAGCAGGTGAGCGTCGCCCTCTACGAATGGCAACCGGCTGGCGCGTTCATGCGTTCAAGAACTTCCACGTTCGCGCGACGCACGTCGTGACGCCTATTCTTAGTACATATGACTATGACTCCTGCCGCTGATTTGCATCTCGCTTCGCCGGAACTCAAGCCGCGCGAAGGTGATCTGTTCAACATCGACGCCGCGCTGACGGAAGAGGAGCGCGCGGTTCGCGATTCGGTCCGGCGATTCGTCGACGAACGCGTGCTGCCCGTGATCGGCAACTGTTATGTCGAAGGGCGGTTTCCGAAGGAGCTCATCCCCGAGATGGGAGAGCTGGGCGTGTTCGGTGCGAATCTCCCCGAGGAATACGGGTGCGCCGGCCTCAACAACGTCAGTTACGGCTTGATCAACCAGGAACTCGAGCGGGGCGACTCGGGCGTGCGATCGTTCGCCAGCGTGCAGGGAGCGCTCGTGATGTACCCGATCTACGCCTTTGGTTCGGAAGAACAGAAACGCCACTGGCTGCCGAAAATGGCGAAAGGTGAAGTGATCGGCTGCTTCGGGCTCACGGAGCCCGACTTCGGATCGAACCCGGCCGGAATGATCACCCGGGCCCGCAAAGAGAAGGACGGGTCGTGGATCCTCAACGGCGCAAAGATGTGGATCACCAACGGGTCGACGGCACAGGTCGCCGTGGTGTGGGCCAAGACCGAAGACGGCGACGACGACGGCAAGAGCATTCGCGGATTTCTCGTGCCGACCGACTCGAAGGGCTTTGGCGCCAAGGATCAGAAGGGCAAACTCTCGCTTCGCGCGAGCGATACCAGCGAACTCGTCTTCAGCGACGTGCGTCTTCCGGCGGACGCCATCCTGCCGAAGTCGGGCGGCCTGAAGAGCCCGTTGATGTGCCTGACCCAGGCCCGCTACGGGATCTCATGGGGCGCGATTGGCGCGGCCATGGCGTGCTACGAAGAGGCGCTGGCGTACTCGAAAACGCGCATCATGTTCGACAGGCCGATCGGCGGATTCCAGATCCAGCAGGTGCGGCTCGCCGAGATGCTCACGGAGATCGTGAAGGGTCAACTCGTGTCGCTTCACCTGGGCCGGATGAAGGATGCCGGTACGTTCACGCCTCAGCAGGTATCGCTCGCGAAGCGAAATAATGTGAACATCGCCACCGACATAGCGCGGGAAGCGCGCCGCCTGCTGGGCGCGAACGGCATTCTCGCCGAGTATGCGTCGATGCGGCACATGGCCAACCTGGAGAGCGTGTACACGTACGAGGGGACGCACGATGTGCACTCGCTCGTGCTCGGGATGGCGGTGACGGGGCTAAACGCATTCAAGTGAACTAGGAACAACTGCGAGTTGACAGTTCACGGTGGACGGCTCACGGCTACCGGTCGCGCGCACAACCGGCAGCCGGCAGCCGTGAACTGTCAACTGTCCACCCGCAGTTGTCGTTGTTATGTCCTCGACTTGCCGTAGCGCGACCTGAGCGGCCGCTGCATCCACTGCGGCACGAATCGCAGCAGCAAGACGATCAGCTTGAATCGTTTGCTCGGGACGCACACTACCGGCCCGCCTGCAGCGATCTGCGCCAGCGAGTCGTCGACGACGCGCCCGGCGTCGAGCCAGAGCCAACGCGGAATCGTTGACGTGTCCATCCCGGCGCGATCGTGAAATTCCGTGCGGGTGAATCCGGGGCACAGCGCCTGCACGCGAACTCCGGAGTCCGCCACTTCGAGCGCCAGCGCCTCGGAGAACGCGCGGAGGAACGCTTTGGTCGCGCAGTAGTTCACGTTCCCCGCCGAATAGGTGAACGACGCGACCGATGTGACGTTGATGATCCAGCCGCGGCGCCGTTCGATCATGCCGGGCAGCGCCGCCCGGCTGTGCACCATCGGTGCCATCACGTGCAGCTCGACCATCGTCGCCTGCTCGGCCACCGGGCGGTTGACCAGCTTTCCCTTGGACCCGAACCCTGCGTTGTTGACCAGCACCGTGAGCCGTGACTCCCGTGCGATGCGGTCGGCAACGCGGCGCATGTCGTCATCGCGCGAGAGGTCCGCCGAAAGCGCTTCGGCGTTCACGCCGTACTGCAATGCCAGTTCGTCGGCAAACGCCGCCAGGCGCACCGAATCACGCGCGACGAGGATGAGATCGTGCCCGCTTGCGGCCAGGCGCTGCGCGAACACACGGCCGATGCCTGCCGTCGCGCCCGTGACGAGCGCGACGAGGCGGATGGAGTCGGAATCGGCGGCGGGCATTCAGGTCACGGGGTAGGCGGTATGGTAGGATACAGCCATTGCATGAAAAGAACACGGGCCCCGGCGATTGGCCGGGGCCCGTGTCGTACGAAGCAGATGACTACCTGAGCAGGAACCAGCCCGTTGGCTGCTCCCGAGTCGAACATGCCCAGGATATGCGGATGCTGGAGTCTCCCGGCCAGCTTGATTTCCCGTTCGAACCGATCCGCGCCGAGCGTGGCGGCGAGCTCCGGGAGGAGCACTTTGATCGCTACCTCGCGCTCGTGCCTCACATCGGTGGCGAGGTACACCGTAGCCATACCGCCGCGTCCGAGTTCACGGACGATCTCATAGCGACCGGCCAGCGCGGCGGTCAGTCTTGGGAGGATGTTCTGGTCTTCGGCCACGACGCAAAGTTGATGGAGCGCGGGCCTAACAGCAAGAACGGTTCCACTCGCTGTCGTCGGAAATGCGCGGGCGCTAAGTTTCGCTCGTGCCTATCTACGAGGAATATTCACGGTGAAAATCGCCGTCTGCATCAAGCGCGTACCCGATCAGGACGTGCGATTCAAGGTCGCGCCTGACGGAAAAGGCGTCGACGAATCGGGCCTGAAATTCGACATGAGCGATTTCGACGGCTATGCGGCCGAGATCGCGATTCAGCTCACCGAAAAGGCAGGAGCCGGCGAAGTCACGGTGATCTCGCTCGGGCCGGACGCCGCGGCGGAAACGCTTCGAAAGGCGCTTTCGATGGGCGCTCACCGCGCCATACATCTCAAGCACGATGCTCACGTGAGCGACGGCTCGGCCATTGCCGCCGCGCTGGCTGCCGCGCTCAAAGACGGTGGATATGATCTGGTGCTCACCGGGCGCATGGCCGTGGACACGCAGAACCGTTCCGTCGGCGCGCATCTCGCGGCGCTCCTGGAGCTTCCGTATATAGGGGCGATCAGCAAGCTCGACGTCGACGGCACAACCGTGAAGGCGCGACGCGAACTCGAGGGCGCTTTCGAACTGGTCGAGTGCCAGCTGCCAGCCGTGCTTTCGATTGACGAAGGCATCGCGCGGGCCCGCTACCCTTCATTGAAAGGGATCATGGCCGCAAAAAAGAAGCCGATGGATGTACTACCAGCGCAGCTCGGTGCGGTGCGCTACGTCGTGGACGCATTCGCGCTTCCGCCCGAACGTGAGGGAGGTCGGATCATCGGCGAAGGTCCCGATGCCGTGCCCGAACTCGTCCGGCTTCTCAAGGAAGAGGCGAAAGTCCTGTGAGCAACATCCTCGCGTTCGCCGAGACACGACTCGGCAAGATGCGGCGCGCGGCGCTCGAGGCCGTGACCGCGGCTCGTCAGGTCGCCGACCAGACCGGCGGGCAGGTTCACGCCGTGCTTGCCGGTGGGCCGGGCGTAGGCGAACACGCCGCCGCGCTCGGTGCTCACGGTGCCGACGTCGTGCTCGTACTCGAGCATGACGGATTTACGCACTACAATCCCGAGGCGCTCGCGGCAACGCTCGCTGCCCGACTCGGCGACGGATATCGCGCTGCGTTCTTTGCCGCGAGCGCACAAGGCCACGACCTTGTGGCGCGCACCGCCGCTGCCATGGGTTTGCCTTACGCGTCCGACGTCACGGATTTTGCGGTGACCGCTGACTCGTGCTCGGTGAAGCATCCCGGGTTTACGAACAAGGTTATTCAGTCATTCTCGCTCACCGCGACGCCGGCGATCATATCGTTGCGTACCGGCGCGGTATTGCCGAAAGAGAGCGCCAAGGCTGGTGCAGTCGAAGCGATCACCAGTGCCATCGATCCTGCGTCCGTGCGCGTGAAGGTCACCGCCACCGAAGCCTCGGGTGGAGCCAAGCTCGACCTTGGTGAGGCGCCGGTGATCGTCAGCGGCGGTCGCGGTCTGAAGGAGGCCGGGAATTTCAAGCTCGTCGAAGATCTCGCCGCCGCGTTTGGCAATGCGGCTGTTGGGGCAACGCGGGCTGTGACCGACGACGGATGGCGTCCCCACTCTGACCAGATTGGGCAAACGGGGCGCCTCGTCAATCCCGACCTGTACATCGCCTGCGGCATCTCGGGCGCGATTCAGCATCTCGCAGGAATGCGCACTTCCAAGACCATCGTCGCCATCAACAAGGACCGCGAGGCGCCTATCTTCAAGGTGGCCGACTACGGCATCGTCGGCGACGCGCTGGAGATTCTACCGGTGCTCACCGCGGCGGTCAGGCAGGCAAAGGGTAGTTAGGCCAAGATTCCCTCATAGAGCCGAGACGCCAGCGTGACAACATCGAGCATCGTCTTCGCACTGGTCATTGCGCTCGCGCTCGGCGTGTTCGCGTGGAACGCTCGTCGCCTTGTGCAGCAGCTGCGCCTGGGTCGCACTGACGACTCCCGCTTCGGCGATGTTGGCACGCGGCTCGGCAACCTCGTCACGATTGCGATCTTCCAGAAGAAGATCTTCCGCGATTCCGTGGCCGGCCCGATGCACGCCGTAATCTTCTGGGGATTCTGCATCCTCACGGCCGGGACCATCGAGTTCCTCGTCGCGGGCGTTTTCCCGGACTTCTCGTACGCGTCGTACCTCCCGTACCGCGTATTTCAGTTCTACGCGGTGAATCAGGACGTCTGGGGGGCGCTGGTGATCGTGGCGGTTTCGTTCGCGCTGTTTCGGCGCCTTACGAAGCGGGTCAAACGGCTGCTCGGCGCTGAGACTCACCCCAATGATCCGTTGCTTATCCTCGCCTGGATTGGCGCGCTGATGGTGACGATGTTTGGCGCAGAGGCGTTTCACATGGCGTCCGAAGGTGCGGCGGCAACGTCGGCGTTCCGGCCGCTGTCGTATGCGCTGGCCGGGCTCCTGACCAACGTGCCCGAGGTGGTCGCGGCATGGACGCATGCGGGCTTGTGGTGGGCGCACGGGCTCCTCGTTCTGGGCTTTCTCGACTACCTCCCGTACTCCAAGCACCTGCACGTCGTCGTCTCGCTGCCGAACGTCTACCTCTCCAACACGAGCGGTCCGGGCAAGAAGGGCGTGATTGCTCCAATGGATCTCGAGGCCGACGTCGAGGTCTTTGGCGCCAGGGACATTGAGCAGCTCTCGTGGAAATCGTTGCTCGATGGATTCGCGTGCACTGAATGCGGACGCTGCACGAGTGTCTGCCCCGCGAACATCACCGGCAAGGCGCTGAACCCGCGCAAGATCATGGTGAACGTGCGGGAGCGGCTGGAGGAGCAGTCCGCGACCGCCGGATTCAGCCTGCTCGGCATCGCCCGTGGGCGCGTGAACGGCGCTCACGGCGCCGCGGCTCTGGGCAACGGGAACGGAGTATCCGTCGATCCGAGCGCTGTTACGTCGGCCGGTGATGGTCGTGCGCTTCTCGACACGTACATCACGGAAGAGGAGCTCTGGGCATGCACCACCTGTGGCGCGTGCGTGCAGGAGTGCCCTGTGTCGATCGATCAGGTGTCGATCATCATCGAGATGCGCCGCAATCTCGTGCTCGGCGAGTCGAGGTTCCCCGAAGAAGTGTTGCCTGCGTTTGAGTCCATGGAGCAGCGGGGATCACCGTGGGCGTTCGATCCAGCGGACCGCGCCAAGTGGGCCGAGGGACTCGACATCCCCACGATGGCCGAGCTGCACGGTCGTGGCGAAAAGCCGGACGTTCTGTACTGGGTTGGGTGCATGGGGTCGTTCGACGATCGTGCCAAGAAGACGACGATCGCGTTCGCAAAGATCATGAAAGCAGCCGGGGTGAGATTCGCGATTCTCGGTCAGGAAGAGAAGTGCAACGGCGACCCCGCGCGCCGCATGGGGAACGAATACCTCTATCAGATGCTCGCCAAGGATGCCGTTGGCGTCCTCAACAACTACGCCGTTACCAAGATAGTGACGGCGTGTCCGCACTGCTTCCATCAGATGGGGAATGAATTCCCGCAGTGGGGCGGCAACTACGAAGTCATCCATCACTCGACGTTCATCGACCAGCTCATGGCGGCGGGACGCGTGCCGATCCGCCAGGATCTGCACGAACCAGTGAGCACGTTCACCTATCACGACTCGTGCTATCTCGGCAGGTACAACGACGTGTACGACGCCCCGCGCGAGACGCTCAAGCGGGCACTGCCGGTGATGAACCTCGTGGAGATGGGCCGCTCAAAGGATCGCGGGCTCTGTTGCGGGGCCGGTGGAGGCCGGATGTTCATGGAAGAACGCACCGGCAAACGCATCAACGCAGAACGCGCCGAAGAGGCGCTCGCCACGGGCGCGACGACGATCGCTGTTGCTTGCCCGTTTTGCATGACGATGATGGCCGACAGCGTGAACTCGCGCGACGCGAACGTTGCCGTGCTCGATGTTGCCGAAGTAGTAGCGGCGCGGATGGCGAGCGAGTAACCGCGGGTTCGGTGACAAGTGCGGGATCCCTTATACCATTTCCGGATTTTGGGGCCCACGGTTATGGAGATACGCCGCCCCTTCTGCCGTTGTGGCGATTCTCGCTCCGCGGAGGTTCGTCATGTCCCGTGCCCCGCGACTTGAACGCACGCTCTTTTGGTCGCCGAGGATCCTCGCGATCCTGTTCGCCTTGTCTCTGGTTCTGTTTTCGCTCGACGTGTTCAGCGAAGACCTGGGAGTTGGCGCCAGCATTGGCGCGTTCCTGATTCACCTCACGCCGTTCTACGTGGTTCTGCTCCTCCTCTGGCTTTCGTGGTGGCACGAGCGCGCGGGCGCGCTCGCGTTCGTTCTTCTTGCCGGTGCCCATGTTGTGCTGACATGGGGCCGATCCGACTTCAGTGCGTACGCGGTCATTGCCGGCCCCGCTGTGTTGATCGCAGTGCTGTTCTTCGTGCATGCCACCTGGGTGAGTGCGCACGGCGACCATCCGGTCGGCCCACAAAGCGACTCGCAAAGCGATATGCCCGCGACCGCGGGGTGACTTCAACAAGGAGTGGGCGGGGAAGCTGCAACCGATCACGGACCGGAATATCGCGGTGTAGCCACAGGCGTCATTCCGGGTTCGTGGTGGCGCCATTCGGGGGTCTCGGCGCTATTGCCGGAAGCGGATCAACGCGGATTAGTCCGGATTCGCCGGGTACTACGCCCAAGAAACCTGGGGGAACTACGAAGACAGTTTAGGTGTCGTCGCGGTTCCCCCAAGTTGCTGTATCTGTCTTAGCTCTAGCAGTTGTTGCAGTTGCAGTTCCAGCTCCAGTTCCAGTCTGTTGATCCGCCAGATCGCTGTTCAGATCCGCGTGATCCGATCCAGGCCGTAGAAGTATGCCAGGCGCCCTACGGCTTGATCTCCGCACCCGTCCGGTAGTAGTCACCGAGCAGGTGCTCTGCGAAATACTCCATCAATTGCCGATTGAAATACGGCTGGTAGTCACCGTACCCGTGTGGCTTGCCGGGGAGAAGAATGAAGTCGAAGCGCTTGTTCGCCTTGATCAGCGCATTCGCCATCCGAATCGTGCCTCCTGGATGGACGTTGTTGTCCATATCTCCGGTGGCGAGCAGGAGCCGTCCCTTGAGGTTCGGCGCCAGTTCGATGTTCGTCGGAATGTGAATCGTGTATCGGAGTGAGTCGTCGGCGAACCCTGTGTCTGCCGCCGCCGCGGGCCCGGCGGGCGGTGGTGCACCACCGTTCGCTCCGCCACG
>JAQBYI010000076.1 GCA_027622655.1 Gemmatimonadota bacterium
CCCGGGTTGCGCCATTTCGGATCGGCGCACCCCGTCGAGCACTTCAGACATCATCGTCAGAGCTTCGTCGCGTGTCATCTATCGAGAAACCTTGTTGCGGGAGTGAAACATCACTTCGGCGAGAGCCCAGTCCTCGTCGTCGTCGATGTCGATTGCCTTGTCCTTGTCGAGCACGTAGCCGGTGAAGCCCGTGTCGGACCCTGCGCCTTCCGACCCGAGCACCATCGCGCTCGGGAGCGCGCAGAACGTGCCCGTGTCGAAGTACTTCTTCTCGATGTCCTGCGAACGCTTCGCGAACATGCCGGGCTGCAAAGGCGACAATGCTCCGTCGCCGGCGCGGCTGTACGCCCACTCGATCGGAACCGGATACGCGGAAACCGCCAACACGGCACGCTCGCCGGGGCTGCGGGCGAACAGGTCGGCGGCCTCCTTCAGATCCGACGATTCGATCAAGGGCGCGCATGCCATCAGCAGCCACACTTCGTCGAAGCGCTTTCCGCGCGCTACGTACTGCTCTGCCACGTACTTCAGCACGGGCATGATCGGGGTGAAGTCATCTGCGAGATGGTCGGGCCGGGGAAAGTCGATCGCGAAGCCCAGCTTCTCCACCTTGGCCCGCACCTCGGGACTCTCGGTCGAAACGTGGATCACGTCGAATAACCCGCTCTCGCGTGCCGTCTCGAGGATGTGCCCGATCATCGGCTTGCCGCAGAACTCGCGCACGTTCTTCCGCGGGATGCGCTTTGAACCGCCACGAGCCGGAATGATCGCGATGCGTCGCGTCATCTAGTTCAGTCGCTTGAATCCCGCGTGACACACCGGACCCTTGAGCAGCGACGTGACGTCGCGTCCGTTCTCGCACTCGCGGATCATGCCGAAGATCGGATCAAGCGCATCGAAGTACCGATTCACAATCTCCGGAGTATGCGCGGTCGACGAGTACACGATGACGCTCGCCAGGTAGCCCATCGCAAGCATCTCCTGAGTCAGGAGCGTCTTGTACTCCAGGGCTCTCGGGCTCTCGAAGCCGAGTGTCGCCAGCGCCGGTAGCCCACTGATGTTGATCTTGATCCCGTGACGGTCGGCCAGCTGTTGCCAGCCGTCCATGATGCGTTTTCCGGTCGCGGTGATCTGCTCCCACGAACGCACGCGCTCCATGACCTCGAGCGTCTTCACGGCCGCCGCGGGGCCGAGGCGATCGCTCCAGAATGTGCTGCTGATGAACGTGGTCTGCGCCGCCTGCATGACTGCGCGCCGGCCGACGATGGCCGTGATCCCGTATCCATTGCCGAGCGCCTTGCCGAACATCGCGATGTCCGGTTCGACGTTGTAGACCTTGTGCAGTCCGCCGAAGCTCTGCCGGAATCCCGACGTGCATTCGTCGAACATCAGGACGATGCCTCTCTCGGTCGCCAGTTTCCGCACTGCCTGCAGGAAATCGTTCTTCGGCCCGAAATTGCGCGACACCTCCATGCAGATCACGCCGATCTCGCCCGTGTCGACCAGCGCCTTCAGTGCCGCAAGGTCATTGTATTCGAACGGCAACAGCGTGCCGGCCAGGTTCTTCGGCACGCCATTCGGCTCCAAGCCCGGGAGCAGGTAGCCGCCAAGCTTGGAATGGTCGCCTAGATTCGCCGAGAGATACCAGTCGTGCCAGCCGTGATAGCCGCAGAAGGCGATCTTGTCCTTGCCGCTGGCCGCCCGCGCAATGCGAATCGCGATGGCGTTGGCCTCGCCGCCCGCGCGCGCAAAGCGGACCATGTCGGCCCACGGATGCATCTCGACGAGCTTCTCGGCGAGCGTGACCTCCTCGGGACCATTCAACGTCGACATGTTGCCGTCGTCGATGATCTTCCGCGCGGCCGCGTCCACTTCAGGATGGCCGTAGCCGAGTGTGCTCTGGCCGACCGCGAACAGCATGTCGATCAGCTGCCGGCCGTCCATGTCCCACACGTGCACACCCTTGGCCTTGCTGAAGTATGCGGGCCACTGATCGGGCAGCCATAGCTCGGGGCGCTTGGAGAACAACATGTTGCCGCCGGGGATCACGCCCTTGGCGCGATTCCACAGCTCCTGACCGCTTCCGCTGGAGAGATCGTTCGTCGTCGTTGCCATGTTGACCTTCAAGTAAAGAGCAATCGCGCTTCCACGAGATGCGCGAGCTGCACGGGAAGAACCTTGTTCCACGACGTTTCGCCCTGCTCGAAATTCAGACGCAGGATGATGCAGATGCGACGAAGCACTTCGACGGCCGCGAGATCCGCGACGCGCGTGAGGCCCGCCGCCGAGGGACACGCCGCGGCGAATCGATCCAGAAACGCCGCTCCCACTCGGCTCGCGTCAGCCACTCGGCCCGACGCGGCAACCGTCTGTCGCCCCTGCTTCAGCCCCGCGAATGCCATCGCATAACCGACGGGCATCGTCCCGCATGCCTCGAAGTCGAGCACCGCTGCCACCACGCCGTCCTGCATCAGCAGGTTGTGCGGATGCAGGTCGAAGTGCGCTGCCTGGGGCGCCCCCGCGTTCGGCGGATCCGCGCGCAACCGGTGCCAGTCACCCATCAACTGCGACCAGGCCGATCGCAGCGCGCTCGCATCCGCCTCGCCAAGAACCGAGATCCAGCGCCGATCCTCGCCGCCGACCCGCTCGAGCAGCGCATCATCGGCATCCGTGAGGTGCGTCGGTCCCGCGCCCGGGGTCAGCCACTCCGGGACCTGTGACAACGCGTCCGTCAGAGCGCCGCTCACCTGCGCGGCTGATTCAGCCTCGATGCCGTCGCCGGTGAACCACGTGCCGGCAGCGAACTCGAACACGCTCCAGCGACTCCCGTCGTGTTCCTGGATTAATCGCCGGCGCCCCAGTCGCACGGGAGCCGGGACCGGCACCCCCAGGGCCGCGAGCCACTCCATCAGCTCGAGCGTCTTCGTCGTGGCGCTGGTCTCGGCGCCTGCGGACCAGCGTTTCACGGCGAACAGCCCCGCCGTCGTGTGTACGCGGAGGTTGCTCGAGTTGATCTCCAGGCCGCGTGCCTGCTCCGGAGACGCCAAGAGCCGCGGCGAATCGATTCCAGAGATCTCGAGCATTTCCGCCACGACGAGCGCCACATCGTCCGACACCGGAACCCAACCTGGCCCCTTCACCGAAAAGATGTCGGGCCTGAAGGGCTCAACCATCAAAACCCCTTCGTCAGCGCTCCATCGACCGACAGGCTGACGCCGTTCACGTAGCTCGCGGCGTCCGACGCGAGGAACACGATCACGTTGGCGATCTCCTCTGGCGTCGCGAAGCGCTTCGCCGGCGTCGTCGCCTGACTCTCGGCAAGCACCTCGTCGTAGTTGCGGTTCTCACGCTTGGCCCGCGCACCGATCAGCTCGCGCGAGCGGTCCGTGAGCACGCTGCCCGGGTTCACGACGTTTACTGTCACGTTCGACGCGGCCAGCTCGCTCGCGATCGCTTTCGTGAACGCCGCCACACCCGAGCGCGCCGTCGCCGACAACACCATCGAAGGCGCCGGCTCCTTGGCGATCGTCGACGTGATGGAGACGATGCGTCCCCACTTCTGTTTCGTCATCGCGGGAATCACAGCCCGCGTAAAGCGGATTGTCGCCATCAGGTTCCTGTCGAGCGCCGCAGCCCACGCTGCATCATCCTGCTCCATGAGCGTTCCGGGCGGCGGCCCGCCGGCGTTGTTCACGAGCGCGTGCACCGTTCCCCACTTCGACACGCATTCGGCCAACGCGCGCGCCGGAAGGCCGGGATCTGCGACGTCACCCGCGAGCGACATGACTTCGCCTCCGCCCTTGCGGATGCTCTGCTCGGCCGCCGACAGCGTTTCCGGTGTCCGGGAGATCATCAAGACGCGCGCGCCCTCGCGCGCAAACGCGCGCGCGGTGGCGAACCCCATTCCCTTGCTCGCGCCCGTCACGATCGCGACGCGTCCTTTCAGCCCGAGTTCCACGCTCTTGTTTCTCCTCGGCGGTCAGGCCGCCGGCAGTTCCAGTCGTTCGCTCGCGATCGTGTCGCTCAAAAGGGCCGCGAGATAGGCACCGACCGCGGGCATGTCCCGCCGCGCCATCGGCAGCACCGCATTCCGGATCTCCTCAGCGTACCGCCGCTTCGTCTCGCGGTCCGGGTTGACGCCGAGCAGGTACAGGTTGTCGAGCTTGTCGAACACCTTCACGATTCGCGCGGCGATCGGGCCCGCGTCGAGCACCGCGTAGTAGTTGCGTTTGTAGTCAGCGTCCCACTGTTGAGCGCGCTCAACCGTGAGTGACTCGACCTGTCGGCGCACGCTGTCGCCAAAGCGTTGCTCGAGCTCCGCCGCAGGCACATCGGAGACCTCGAGCACGTTGTGCAGCAGTCCTACCACACCAGCCTCCACCGCCGGCGCGACCTGCGAGAGCACCGCGAACGACGCCACGCGCAGGGGGTGGGCCGAGTAGATCTCGCTCGACAGTCCCTCGTGGCGATACGGAATTCCCATCGCGTAGTCGCACGCCGACTGCAATGCGGCGCGTTCGGTGGTGCCGACCGTCGCAAGTGCGCGATCCCATAAGACGCGGGCGTGTGCGTCGGGCGCCTCGCGTCCCGCCATGCGTCGATCGCGCTCGATCGCTATCGCGCTCAGAAACGCCGGAGCGTTCATCGCCGCATCCATACCAGCGGGTCCAGCAAATCAGGGTCGGTCGCGGACAACGCCGCCGGCACCGGCCGCGGCGCAAGCTTCGCTGCGGCGACGATCCCCGTGAGCTGCTCAGCGCTCTCGACGCCGACGACGATACGATCGATTTCCGGAACCGACATCGCATAGCCGACACACACTTCGAGGCGCGACCGGTCATGCGTCTTCATCCAGCCGTCGTATCGCGCGAAGTGCTCGGCCCAACGCTCGAACCTCTCCGGACGGTTCTGCGGCGTGAAGAGCAGCACCCCCTGCAGAAAGATCGAGCGTGCATGAACCTCGATGCCTTTCTGTTTCAGTCGTGACAGCCAGCCGCTTTGGATCAACCGGTCGTCGAAGAAGTTCAGCGGCGCCTGCACCAGGCGCACCGCTGCGTCGCCCCCGATCTCGTCGAGCTCCGCCGGCACATAGATGGACACGCCGGTCTTCAACACGAGCCCCGCATCCATCAGGCCGGTCAGCGCCGCGCCGACCTCCTTCGCCCGAGCGCCGCGCAGCGCGTGTGACCGGTGCAGCAGCAAGCCGTACAACCGCGTGACACGCAGCCGGCCCAGCGATCCGCGCACGATGTCGCGCATCCAGCCAGCGATATCGGCGACGTCGTCCGGGATCGCCGGAAGCTTGGAGACAACGTCCATCCCCCTCGAGGCCGATATATCGCCGAGTCGTGCCTCGCTGTCTCCGTACGAGACCGCAGTGTCCAACATCGTGACGCTCGACGCGCGCGCCAGCTTCAGGATTTCAACGGCTTCGGCCCGGGAGACCTGTCCGCGCTGGTTCGAGATCCCGTAGTCGAGCCCGATCTGCGCGGTGCCCAGCGCCAGCTTCACCGCACCAGCTCTTTCAGCGTCCCAATGACGTGCTCTTGCTGCGCATCCGTGAGGTCGTAGAACAACGGGATCGTCAGCGCCTCGTCGTAGTACTTCAGCGCGTTCGGGTAATCGCGCGGAGTCATCCCGAGGCGCCGGTACACCGGCTGCATCGGCACCGGGATGTAGTGCACCTGCGAGACGATGTCCCGCCCACGCAGGTCACGCATCAGCTTCGCGCGCGTCGTTTTTGCCTTCGCGAAGTCGATGCGGACGACGTAGATGTGATGGCCGCTGATCTCGCGCTGCCCCTGCGCCGGCCGCAGGTTCTCGAAGTCCGCGAAGGCCCGATCGTACTGCGCGACGAGCGTCCGGCGGCGCGCCAAGAACTGTTCCAGCCGCTTGAACTGCGCGATCGCCAGCGCGCACTGGATGTCCGTGATCCGGTAGTGATACCCGAGCTCCTGCATCTCGTGGTACCACGGATTCTTCATCCCGTCGGTCTCCGCCTCCACCACGACCTCGAGCGGGTCATCCAGCTTGTTGATGCCATGGCTGCGCAGGCGAAGCAGATGGCGGTAGATCTTCTCGTCGTTCGTCGTGAGCATCCCGCCTTCGCCCGCGGCGATCGCCTTCACTGGGTGGAAGGAG
This sequence comes from Gemmatimonadota bacterium, assembly GCA_027622655.1. Lineage (GTDB taxonomy): Bacteria > Gemmatimonadota > Gemmatimonadetes > Gemmatimonadales > Gemmatimonadaceae > Fen-1231. Next base: position 6,142 of record JAQBYI010000076.1, read on the forward strand.
AACATCGTCATCACCGCGTACTTGCCGTTGCCCACGCGGCTCCCATCCGGATAGGTCGCTCCCAGCGCATGTGCCGCGTCCTCGATGATCGTCGCGCCCGCGTCCCTCGCGATCGGCCCGATCGCCTCCATGTCGCACGGCAGGCCGCCGAAGTGCACGGGCACGACCGCGCGGACGTTCTTGTGCCGCGCGAGCGTCGCGCGCAGACAGTCGGGTGACATGTTGACCGTCGCCGGGTCCACGTCCGCGAACAGCGGCGAGCCGCCAACATAGAGCGCCGCGTTCGAGCTCGCTACGAACGTGATCGGCGACGTCACCAGCGCCTTTCCCGGCCCCACACCCGCCGCGATCGCCGCGAGATGCAGCCCCGCCGTGCCGCTCGAGACGGCGACTGCGTACTTCGCGCCGACGTAATCGCGAATGCACTCCTCGAAACGGTCGACCGCCGGCCCCTGCGTGAGCCAGCCGCTCTTGAGGACCGCGACGACTGCTTCGATGTCCTGCTCGTCGATGTGTTGGCGGCCGTACGGAATCACAGACTCTGGATCTCCTTGACCGTCTCGCTCTGTTCCTGCTGGCGCAGCGTCGCGAGGTGTTCGCGCACGCCGCCGATGCGGCGGCCAAGCAGCGCACTGGCCTTCGCGTTGGACAGCATCATGCTCCGGGGCCGCTTCGCCAAGCTCGGCTTGTCCGCGAGCGTCGCGCGCTGGACGAGGCCTGCCGGCAGCCCGAAACACTCCGCCACGCGGACGCCGAACTCGTGCTTCGTCAGCGCGTCGTCCCCGGTGACGTGAAAGACACCGCGCGCCTTCTTCTCCACCAGTCCATGGACGCCTGCGATCAGAGCGTCCATCAGGATCGGCGTATAGTGGACGTCGGTGAACAGCGTCGGCCGATCGCCGCGCCGCAACGACTTGATGATCGTGTCGCTGAAGGACTGCCGGTACGACGGCCCCCAGCCGTAGAAATTCGTGCGCACCACCAGCGCGTCGGCGTACGCATCCAGCACCCGGAGCTCCGCTTCCGCCTTGGTACGGCCATACACGTTCACGGGGGACAATGCATCCTCCTCGCGAAGCGGGTCGCCCGTCTGCGAGAACAGGTGGTCCGTCGAGATGTGCACGAGGCCGATGCCCAGCCTGCGGCACGCCGCCGCCACGTTGGCGGCAAGTTCCACGTTGATGTGCCTCGCGCACTCGGGCTCCGCCTCGCACGCGTCGACGTTGGTCATTCCCGCCGTATGCACGACCAGCTCCGCCTTCACCGCATCCAGCGTCCGCGCGAGCGCGTCGACCGATTCGAGATCGGAGCGCCGCGTCTCCACTCCGCGCAGCGCGATCGCGCGGTCGTGCAATCCGAGGGTGACCTTGCACCGGTCCCGCATCGCCGCCGCCCAGGTGACGCCGAGCAGCCCGGCGCCGCCGGTGACGAAGACCGAGCCGTTCATGCCGTCAGACCTGTCCGATCTTCTTGCGATGCGCCGCGATCCATGCCGTGAGCTCGTCCACCGTCATCCACTGCGAGTTCTTGTCGGACGTGTACTGGAAGCCGTCCGCGACGCGTTTGCCGTTGTTGATTCGGCCCGGATCCGACGACCAGCTATGAATGGCGGGCAGGATCTTGTAGTGATCCGCGTACTCGTACGTGTGCGCCGCGTCCTCGAAGCCGATCATCTGCTCATGAACTTTCTCGCCAGGCCGGATGCCGATGACCTTGTGCTTCGCTTCTGGCGCGACGGCGAGAGCGATGTCGGTGATCGTCATCGACGGAATCCTGCGGACGTAGATCTCCCCGCCCTGCATGTCGTCGAACGCGTGCCACACCAGCTCGACACCCTGCTCCAGCGTGATCATGAAGCGCGTCATGCGGCTGTCCGTGATCGGCAGCTCACCCGTGCCGGCCAGCGACATGAAGAACGGGATCACGGGACCGCGCGAGCCCATCACGTTGCCGTAGCGCACCACGGCGAAGCGCGTGTTGTGCGTGGCGGCAGACGCGTTGGCAGCCACCATGAGCTTGTCAGACGCCAGCTTCGTCGCGCCGTACAGGTTGATCGGATTGCTTGCCTTGTCGGTGGACAGAGCCACGACCCGCTTGATCCCGCGGTCGATGCACGCGTCGATCACGTTCATCGCGCCCATCACGTTCGTCTTCACGCACTCCATCGGGTTGTACTCGGCCGTCGGCACGATCTTCGTCGCCGCCGCGTGCACCACGAAATCGATGCCGTCCAGCGCCCGCGCCAGGCGATCCTTGTCGCGCACGTCTCCGATAAAGAAGCGGACGCGCGGGTCGTTCTCGAACTTCGGCGCCATCTCCCACTGCTTCATCTCGTCGCGGGAGTAGATGACGATGCGCTTGGGGTTGTACTTGGCGAGCGTCATCGGCACGAATGCGTTCCCGAATGAACCGGTTCCGCCGGTGATGAGAATCGATGAGCCCTTGAGCATTGCTGGATGTCTAAATGGTTGGCCGCGCGACGTGGATCCGATGAACCCTGCTCCGCCCGTTACGAGTGAGACCATTTGCTCATGGGAGTACGGCGCCCGCGACCCCCTCGGCTCGCTCGGCTCTGTAATCCCCACCTTCCTGCGCCAGATCGAGGCCGGGGGGCCGGTCACGGTCACCCACCCCGACATGCGCCGCTTCTTCATGTCCATCCCCGAAGCGGTGCAGTTGATCCTTCAGGCCGGCGCGCTCGGCAAGTCCGGCGAACTCTTCGCCCTCGCCATGGAAGAGCCCGTCAAGATCATGGACCTAGCCCACGAGCTCATTCGCCTCTCCGGGCTCGAGGAGGGAGGGGACGTCGAGATCACCTACTCCGGCGTGCGCCCGGGCAAGAAGCTCTACGAAGAGGTCTTCTTCGGCCACGAGGCGCTGGAGCCCACCGCGCACCCCAAGGTGCTGCGTATTCAGCTCGGACTCCGCAGCCTTACTCCCACGCTCCACGCCCAGGGGTTCTTACGCGGGTGCGGCTGCTATCGCCGACAAACAGCGACGGTGGCGCGTGGCATAGCATGCCGGTCGACAAGCGCACCCCTGTTCAACCACCCCATGGCTGGCTACGTGCCGTGCGCGGCCCTCACTAACGCCTTTCCAATGGTAAACGCTACCCCCCGCCCAATTTCCGCCACCCAAATCACCAGTTGGCGTCCGCCTCGCCGCTCACGCACAACCCCGCGAACCCCACTCAGCGCCCCCTCCTGCACGATCACCTCGTCGCCCGGAGCATATTCCACGCGTTCGGTCACAGGTTCTGGTATCGCACCCTCGCGCCCAATGACATTGCGTAGAGATGTCACAAAGCTGTCCGCAAGAAGCGCTGGCTTCCCTTTCTCTTTGACTACAGTCAGGACCCCGGGCGTCCGTAGAATCGCGTGCCAGTTGGCATTGGTGGCCTTGGCAAACAGGTATCCCGGAAACAACGGACACTCCACGTCCCGCCACCGGTCACTCCACCGATGACGCTCCTTGATCATTGGCAGCCAAGTCTCGATCCCCATCGCCACGATTCGCTGATTCACCTTCTTCTCGGCGCGCGATTCGGCCCATATCACAAACCACGGGTCGTTCATGCCTTCAGGGGTGTCAACGCGCTGGATCATGGGTGCCCAAGTGCACGGTCAGTCACATTAAAGTGACTGCCGTTGATGTATTCACTACAACCGTTACCGCGAGTGACGCCCGAGCTGCCTAGGAGTCGCCCGCACTCTCTGCCTTCAACCGCTCAATCTCCAGCCGCAATGCATCGTACTCCTCGATCTTTCGCGCCAAAAACCGCCGCGTCAACTCCGCTTTCCCGGCGACGCCCTCCGGCGTGAGGAGGTACGCGTACCCGCGTTTGTTCGCGCTGCTGCGGAAGTTCTGCACCTTCACGAAACCCTTGCCGAGCAGTGCCTTCAGCACATAGTTCGCCTTGCCGAGGCTCATCCCGAGTTCGCCCGCAACTTCTCGTTGCGTACGGCTCGGGCTCGCGTCGAGAAGGCGCAGCACTCCCAACAGAGAAGAATCGGTCACGGCAGTTTGAATGAGTAAGGCGAAAACATCCAATGTTCAACGGCTGAACATCAACCTCCGGAGCACTGCATGTCAAGACTCCCACGCACTTTGGCCGGATTCGGTCCTATCTGACACACCCCTGACGGTGCTATTTTAGCTTCTCAGTCTCACCCCCACTGTCGCCACCCCGCCAGCTTGCGCAACCGCCACCTTTTCTTGCTCGACCTGATCTGTGCTGGTTCAGCGGGAATGTGACTCTGTGATTGGTGCTGTTTAGACGACTACCGCAAGGGGTTCG
>JAQBYI010000077.1 GCA_027622655.1 Gemmatimonadota bacterium
ACCTCGAGTATTTCCTCCCCGGTACAGAGCCGACGCGCGAGTGTCCCCGGCGGGCGGCGGCGCCCGCCGCGCCCGGCGGCCCCATACGCCAGTGAGCGAGCGCGCCGCGCGCGCGTGGACGACGTCGTACCGCGCTGGGTGGGTGCTCCCCATATCCGCCCCACCAATCGCCGGCGGGGCTGTCGTAATAGAGGGCGGGCGCATCGTCTGGGTTGGGCGGGCCGGTGACGAACCATCGCTGTCGCGCGCCCGCGTAGTCGAACTCGGCAATTCCGTCGTCGCGCCGGGATTCGTCAACGCGCATACCCACCTTGATCTGACCGTTCTGCAAGGGCTCTGCGATGGATTGCCATTTTTCGACTGGATCCGCGCCGTTGTCGCGTGCCGCGATGAACTGACGGACGACGAACTTCGTGACAGCGCGCGACTCGGCGTGATACGCGGCCTTGAGGCCGGGATCACCACGTTCGCCGACACCGCGCCGGTGGCCGCTTCGTTCGATGCAATGTTGGAGTTCGGCGTGCGCGGCATCGCTTATCAAGAGCTGTTCGGTCCCGATCCGGCCGGCACCCAGTCGGCGCTCGCTGCGCTCGCCGAGCGCGTAGCGGCAATGCGTGCCCGCGCAACGCCTTTGGTTCGTGTCGGCGTGTCGCCGCACGCTCCGTATTCCGTGAGCGACGACCTGTACACGGCTGCGGCCGCATTTGCGCGGCGCGAGGGTGTGCCGATGGCAACCCATCTTGCCGAGAGCGACGCTGAAACGGCGCTGGTGGTTCGCGGCGAAGGCCCGTTCGCCGGATTTCTCGGTTCGCGGGGAATCTCCGCTGCGCCCCGCGCAGTCTCGCCGGTGGCGCTTCTTGCGAGGCTTGGTGCTCTCGGGCCCGACATGCTGCTCATTCACTGCGTTCAGTGCGATCAGTCGGATGTCGATACCATCGCCCGTTCAGGCGCCACCGTCGTCACGTGTCCCCGATCGAACGACTACTTCGCGCACGGTCGCGCACCGGCCAGGGCATTTCTGGACGCCGGTGTTCGCTTGGGTGTCGGATCTGACTCGATGGCCAGCAATGCTTCGATGGACCCGCTTGCCGAAGCCAGCGCGACGTTCGTTGCCGACGGGGCCGCGCAGATCGCCGATCACTGGCGGCTGGCCACCATCGGTGGAGCAGAGGCGCTCGGCCTTGATTCGAGAATCGGAACGTTGGAGGTGGGGAAGGACGCCGACCTCTCCGTCTTTCCCATTGATGGCGGCGGAGCGAGCGACGGTTACTCCGCAGTCACGGCGGGTACCCGCGCATCGCACGTCATTGTTGCGGGCGTCGAACGGCTGCGGGCCGCGCGGGTTGGCGGAAACGCGGATGGCGTGGCGAAGCGCGCCAAGGCGGCCGCTCAGCGCCTGCGCGAGTGGCGCGCCCGCGCCGCCCCATCGTAGATTCCGCTCTCGATAATCTCCTCCCGGGAACCGGAATGGCGCAAAGTTCAGGCCGCACGGCAAAGATCTGGCGAGACGGCGAGCTCGTGGATTGGGCCGATGCCAACCTCCACGTAATGAGCCATGTCATACACTATGGCTCGGCCGTCTTTGAGGGTATGCGAAGCTACGAGACGCCTGCTGGTGGCGCCGTTTTTCGCTTGCGTGACCACATGCGCCGTCTTCACGACTCCGCGAAGATCTATGAGCTCCCGCTCAAGTGGACCGTAGATGAACTCTGCGATGCCACGATTGAGACGCTGGTAGCCAACGATCTCGCGCAGTGCTACCTGCGGCCGCTTGTCGTCAGGACTGGCGAGCAGATGAGCATTTACGCGCAGGACGAGCCGGTCGAGACGTTCATCATCTGCTGGAATTGGGGCAAGTCATACCTTCCGCACGTAAAAAACGACGGCGGGGCAAATGTGTGCGTCTCCACATGGCGTCGCGCTGCGCCGAACACCTTCCCGGCGATGGCAAAGGCCAGCGGGAATTACCTCAACGCGCAGCTTGCGAAGATGGAGTCTGTGCGGAACGGTTACGACGAGGCCATCATGCTCGACATCAACGGCCATGTCGCCGAGGGAAGCGGGCAGAATCTCTTTCTAGTGCGTGATGGCGAGCTGATCACGTCGCCCGTGGCCTCGGGTATCCTCAGCGGGATCACGCGTGACTCTGTCTCCAAGATCGCCGCCGATTTCGGTATCGCGGTGAGGGAAATCGAGATTCCGCGCGAAATGCTCTATCTGGCCGACGAGGCGTTCTTCTGTGGCACGGCCGTCGAGATCACGCCCGTCGTCTCGGTGGACCGACATATGCTCGGCGATGGCAAACCGGGCCCGATCACGACGAAGATCCGCGACCGATTCATGGGTATCGTCACAGGGCGTGCGCCGGATCCTCACGGGTGGTTGACGTCGTTCCCAGTGTCAGCCTTGGCGGCCAAGTGACAGTCGGCTGCCTGGCGCTGAACTCGTCGTTCGAACCGCTCACGCTCGTCCCACTCCGACGTGCCCTTCGCCTGGTCATCGACGGCAAGGCCGAAATCGTCGAAGCCGACAGCGTGCGGCTCGTGCGTTCTGAACGCGCCGCGTACCCGCGACCGATCGTCATTCGGCTGACGCGTTTCATCCACGTACCCCGGCGCTTCCGGCGCCAGGTGACCAACACGTTTCTCTTCGCCCGCGACGCATACGCATGTCAGTATTGCAGCCGTACGTCCGCGCAACTGCGCCCGCGCGAATCGCTCACCCGCGATCACGTGGTGCCACTTTCACGCGGCGGCAAGAACAGTTGGACCAACGTCGTGACAGCGTGCAGCAGCTGTAACACGCGCAAAGCGCACCACTTGCCTGCCGAAATCGGTATGCATTTGATGCGCAAGCCAACCGAGCCGCATTTCGTGCACTTGTCGTGGGCGGTTCGTCGCTTGACGCCGATTCAGGCGAAGTACATCAGGACGTTCTATGGCGCCACGGTGCTGCATCAGATCGAAGCGCTCGAACACCGCGGGGGCGCAAGCCGCCGCGGTTGAGGCGTATGCGAGCTGGATTTCGCTCCGTCAGGGAACGCGGAATTTCGGGCCAGTTACCTCGTACTCGAGGCGCTCGCCACCCAACAGCCGCGAAGCAAGAGTACGTATACCGCGCGACACGATCGACGCGGGATTCGCCTCTCCGCGGATTCCGGGCTCCACGTCTCCCTGCAGCCACCGCGACAGCTCGTCGAGGTCCCGCTCAGAAAGCACCTCGACCACCAACGTAGCCTGGTAGTACTGCCGCCGCGAAGACGGGTTTGCGGAAAGCGGCGCGGCGTACGGTCGGCCGATCGCGCGTTCAGCGTCGGCGAGTACCAGAAACTTTCCCAGCGAGAGGGGTTGGTTGTCTTGTACTTGCAGCACTTCGTACATGCGCTCCGTTGGCAGGTAACGCGCCCAGACGTCCCATTCGGCGGCGTTTTCGAGGTGGCTGAGAAAGAACCGACCTTCCGACCATAGTTCGACGCGAAAGTGAAAGCGGGCGGGGAAGCCCGCCAACAACAATTTCTGGATGCGGTCGCCGGCGAGCATCTGCGTTGCCCGTACCCGCGGTCCGCGTCGGGTTAGCAGCGAGTCCGCCGGTTGGTCAAAGCTGAGCGTTGGCCGGTCCTGCGCACCGGCTTGCGCACCGGCTTGCGCACCGGCTTGCGCACCGGCTTGCGCACCGGCCGGCGCCGCTGCCGCCGCACAGAGCGCGGCGGCAGCGGCGAGGTACGTCAACCGGACGAAGCGTGAAGCGAGCGACACGCCCTAAAAGCGGTGTTGAAGCCGCACGATGAACCGCACAGGATCGTCATCGCTGTTGTTCATGGCCTTCGCCCAATAGAGCCCGAGGCCACCGAAGTCGATGCCCGCGCCCACGTCGACCTTGAACGACGAGAGGGCCGGGATTTCGTCGCGCCAGCGGGTCATTCGGGAATCCGCCGTTCACCCGCCAGCCGCGGCCGGCATCGGCAAACAGGACCCACGCCGTACGGCTGTTGAAGCCTGGTATCCACCAGTCTGCGTCCCTACCGTCGTCGCGCCAGCCGCCAAAGAGGAACCCTGAACGCAGCTGCGCCTGTGCGAGCGCCACGCGGTCGCATTGCGCCGGAGTCCCGGCCTGGACGAATCCAGCCGTACAAAGCAGGTAGTCGTTGTTGCCCCCGGGGTCGCGGAAGGCAAAGCCCGGCAGCGTGCCGGGACCGCCGAGCCCCAGGCGCCGCTGAGTCGGCAGGCCGTCGCCGGCGAGCCAGCCGCCCGCTGCCACCCTCAGGTCGAGCGACATGCCCGGGGCGATGCGGTTGTAGCGCCGCAGATCAACGAATGCGCGCGAATACCAGACCTGTTCCGGCGACGGAACTGCGAAGGTCGCCACCGGCGCGCCGAATCGTGCGATCCGGCCGCCTCCTTGCTCAAGTTCCGCATTCAGGTACCAACCGCCGAACGCCGATGCTTCACGTGTGCGCGTATCCACCCGCAGCCGCGTCGTCAGGAGGTGAACGTTTCCAACATCCATGCTTGGGTTGGGACGCCACGGATCGGCGCCGTTCGCGAGCGACCATGGGTCGCGGGCGGCCTGATTGCGCCACTGCTCGTCACTCAACGACACCGTGAGGTCTGCGTCCTTTCCGGCCACGAAACGGGCGTACACTTCGCCGCCGTGCCGCGTGTAGTAGTCCCTGAAGTCGCGGTGCAAGAACGCCGCCGAAAGGCCGGCTTCAGATTCGCCGAGCTGCCAGCTTTCCGTTGGCCGCACCATGTCGAACGCTCGCGCTCCGAGTGCAACGCCGATGGGCTTTCCGAACTGCAACTCGGCACGCGCGTCGTGACCCACCGAAGCATTGTCCCATTGCCTGGGTGGCGCCGTGCGCCCAATCGCGAACAGTTCGACGTTGACGGACCCCCATGGGGTCGGGCGCTGAATCCGCGGACCCGCCACGAACGACCAGCCTTCGACGCGGTTGTAGCTGCGCGACGCGAGGTAAACAAAATCCGAATACGCTTCGCCGCGTGTCCACTCGCGGCGAATGCGGTGCCTTCGCCACCAGCTGTCGTCGTATTCCGGCTCGCGATCGAGCTGCAGGATGTCACCATCCAGGTGGTACCTGAGGAGTTCGGCCTGCTGCACGATCTCTCCACCGAGTGATGCGGCATCCGTTCCCGTAATCGACCCGCCGAGCACGACGACGTCCTGCTCAACCCGCGATCCCGGCTCGAATCGAACGTCTGCGTTGATTGCCACGAGTGAGCCGCGAATCGTCCCCGCCACGATCACGGGACCATTGAGGACGGCAACGCTGCCCTCCACCGTCAACGATTGGGCGACTTCGAATGCTCCGTCGACGCGTGTCGTTCCGCTGGAGTTCCAGACGGCTGCCGCGCGGCGTGCGATTGGTGTCGTCGTTCGCAGCCCAGCGCCCTGAGCCACCAACCCCGCTGGCAACGCGACGGCAGCCATCGCGCCGATCGCCAGAATTCTCAATACCTGTCGCATGCTTCGCTCCTCGGTATGACCGTTTGCGCATGCCATATGCACAGACCGTGCCGCACGATCGGCCGGCCGGACGGGACCACCGTGACCTGCTCCGGTGGCCGTATTCCTGTTTGGTCCACCGTCCTTGTGGCCCGATCGCGAATATGGTGTGTCACATCGCCTCGCGTGGGTCAGTTTGAATACACACTTCAGGGTTCCTACGACGCAATGATCCCCAAGCGCTTCATTCGCCGGTACAGGTTCGGCCTGTCCGTCTTGAGGCGCCGTGCCGCCTGGGCAACAACCCCACGTGCCGCCGAGAGTGCCCGGGTGATCAGGAGACGTTCGTAGTCGTCCAAGGCCGTGCTCAATGTCATGTCGGTCGTGTCGAGTCCCGGGAGCGCCGGCGCGACTGCAGATCCTCCGCTCGCCGGAACGACAGCCGCGACGTCATCAGCTCCGATGTCGCGTCCGGCGTGCAGAATTGACAGACGCTCAACGATGTTGGCCAGTTCCCGGACGTTTCCGGGCCAGCGGTAGCGAGTCATCGTTTCAACGGCGGCGTCGCTCCAGCTCGGAGGAAGCTGTCCCGAGCGGCGCCGCTGTAACTCGGCGAAGTGGCGGACAAGGAGCGGCACGTCGCCCGGCCGCTCGCGCAACGGAGCGACGGCCACCGGCAATACGTTCAGGCGAAAGAAGAGATCTTCGCGGAACGCGCCTTCCCGCACCGCGCGCGTCAGGTCCCTGTTGGTGGCGGCGATCACCCGGACGTCGATGCGGATCGGCTTGCCACCGCCAACGCGTTCGATCTCCTTGGCTTCGATCGCTCGAAGCAACTTGGCCTGCGCTTCGAGCCCCAGGTCGCCCACCTCGTCGAGCAGCAGCGTGCCGGTGTGCGCGAGTTCGAATCTCCCAATGCGGCGATCCGTTGCGCCGGTGAACGCCCCACGCTCGTGGCCGAACATTTCGCTTTCCACCAGATCGCGCGGAATGGCCGCACAATTGACGCGCACAAGCGGCCGTTCGCGTCGCGGACTCCCATCGTGAATCCCCACCGCGACGAGTTCCTTTCCGGTTCCGCTTTCGCCAGTGATCAGGACGCGCGAGTCGGTCACCGCGACGCGCGCGATCATTGCCCGCAGGTAGCGCATTGCCGGGCTCTCACCGACGAGTTCTCCAGCAAGTCCCAGGTCGGCGCGCAGCGCGGTGCGCTCGCGGCGGGCCAGCCGAAGCTCCAGCGCGCTCGACATGGCGAGCAGCACACCCTCCGGGGTCAGCGGTTTTTCCAAAAAGTTGACGGCGCCGAGTCGCGTGGCTTTCACGGCGTCGGCCAGGCCTGCCCGACCGCTCATCATGATCACGGGGAGATCCGGGAATCGCTTGCGCAGACGTTCAAGCACTGCCATGCCGTCGAGGGCACCCGGAATCATGAGGTCGAGCAGCACGAGATCCGGTTCGGATTCCTCAGCGCGCCTTACGCCCGACGCGCCGTCTCCGGCATCGCGAACTTCAAATCCTTCCGCGGTTAGCAGCGCGCCAACCATGCGGCGCACGTTGGCTTCATCGTCGATGATCAGGACTGATGGCATGGGCTCAGCGGGCGAGTGGAAGTGTTGTGGGCCGGTGCGGCGTCATGCATGGTCTCGCGCGCCCGGGTGACGGGTCTCAGGATTGGACAGCGACTGTGCTGGTTCGCGTTCGCCTGCGGGGAGCGTGATTCGGATCGCCGTGCCTTCTCCCGGGCTGCTCTCTGCCACGACGGTTCCGTCGTGCGCAGCTATCGTCTGTCGCACGATGGCCAATCCAAGGCCCGTGCCGCCGGCCTTGTGCGTCACGTACGGGTCCCAGATAGTGCCGAGTTTCGAGGCTTCGATGCCGGGACCGTTGTCCCGGACGACGATCTCGACACACGCCCGATCGGCGGCGCTGACAGTGCCGGCAGTCAGGTCAATGCGTCCCGACATGCCGCATGCCTCCACGGCGTTGAGCAGGATGTTCGAGAGCGCGCGCCCAAGCGCGCCGTGCCGGCCCATCAGCGACAGGCCCGGCTCCACGCGCACTGTGCACTTCAGTTCGTTCGGCACCGACGTGCGGACGGCGTTCGCCACCAGCTCACCCACGTCAATTTCCGCCACCGGACCATCCGGTAGTCGGCCGAACTGAGCAAAGCTGCGTGCCATCTGTTCCAGTCGCGCAGTCTCGGTGTCGAGTACGGCTACCGAATCGACCAACTCCGGCGCAACATGCCCGCGGAGCCGCGCCACGGCGAACCGAATCGGCGTCAACGGGTTCTTGAGCTCGTGGGCCACCTGTCTCGCCGTCTCGCGCATGGCCGTGAGCCGCTCAGCCTCGAGCGCGGCGCTACGGCCAGCCTCGATCTCCGCGGCCATCCGCTGCATTCCTGCACGCAACACGTCGAACTCGGGCGCGCCACGGGCTTCGGCAGCGGGGAGCGCTTCGCCGTGCCCGATGTGCGCGGTCCACGCGACGACTTCGTCGAGTGGACGCGTCAGCTGACGGGTGAGGTGCCCGGCAACTCGCGCCGCCGCAAACGTCAGCACGGCAACAAGAATCAAACTGGCGAGAACGAGTGCAGAAGGGGCGCGCTCCGTGATCAGCTCGAACTGCGCCGACCGGGTGCGCGCGTTGGCGAGCGCACCCTCGTGGTCGTCAATCGCCCGCGATTCCTCGTTCGACGCCGCGTTTCGCCGCGCCACGCTTACCGCACGCTCGCCGGTGTTCGAGACAGTGTCCCATGCGGCCTTGCCGGCCATCAACGGCAGGAACTGCGTCAACGCGCCGCCCCAGGCGAACGTGATCACCACGGCCGGAACGACCGCGAAGAGCGCGAGTATCGCAAACAGTCTGGCGCGGAACGAGAGTCCTTTCACTGGGTGCCCTACGGGTCGGACGAAGGGGATAGTTTCAAAAAGATACAGGGTGTATTCGCCTGCCAGTCAACAGCTTGCGCAGTGCCCCCTTGGAAACACCCCAAGTAGTCGTTATCGTTCAGCGTCGAGTGGCGCAACCCAATCCGCTCCCAAGGTCGCCCTTCCGGGCGCCGGGAATGTTTTCGGATCGTCCCTCGGCAACCGCAAGGGACGTCGGCGTCTTCGCCATCAGCGTTTCCCGGCTGGGTTCCAAATCAGAATCCCCGGTAGAGTTGATGTGCGCGTTCGCCTCCGGCCCACCACAATCAGGGCTGATACTGCCGCGCACCAGGTCGCTCGAACGAGCGAGGTCAGCGCGCACGTGTGGCCCGGCCACAGGCGATTCCGCCAGAGAACAATGAAAGGACGTCAAATGCACACCCTCGGTTCACGTGCGCCTATCGCGCCGATGCACCGCGGCCCGCAGGCCCATCAGGCCCATCAGGCCCACCAGGCGCTCGGCGCAATCCCAGCGCCACTCGTCCACGCTCCGAACGCAGCACTTCTCATCGATTTCGATAACGTCACGATGGGGATTCGCTCGGACCTCCAGACGGAGCTTCGAAACCTCCTCACGAGCGACATCATCCACGGAAAGGTCGCGGTTCAGCGTGCCTATGCCGACTGGCGACGGTATCCGCAGTACATCGTACCGCTCTCCGAAGCATCTATCGACCTGATTTTCGCGCCGGCGTACGGATCGTCAAAGAAGAACGCGACCGACATCAGGCTTGCCATCGACGCGATGGAGCTGGTGTTCACGCGCCCGGAAATCGGTACGATCATTCTGTTGTCGGGTGACTCGGACTTCTCGAGCCTCGTCATCAAGCTCAAGGAGTACGGCAAGTACGTGATCGGCGTCGGTATCCGCGAGTCTTCGTCGGATTTGCTCGTACAGAACTGTGACGAGTACTACAGCTACAACGCGCTCGCCGGGCTAGTGAAGTCGGGCGAAGTGGAACTCACGCCGAAGTGGGATCCGTGGGAACTCGTCACGGAAGCCATCAGTCGCATGCAGCAGAACGACGACGTCATGCGTTCCGACCGCCTCAAGCAGGTGATGCAGGAGATCGACGGTACCTTCGACGAGAAATCGCTCGGACATCCGAAGTTCTCGAAGTTCTGTCAGGAAGCAGCCCATCGCGGCCTGATCACGTCGGCAAAAATGGAGAACGGCCAACTTGAAGTTGGTCCGGTGGCCGGCGCCAAGCCATCGAGGACGGCCAGGGTCGCGAGCACAGGAGCAGCCGCATCCACCGCCGAAGCGGCGCCCAAGGCGGAGGGCGAGGGGCGTTCGCGTCGCGGTCGTCGCGGCGGCCGTGGCAGGAAGCGTGGCGAGCGCACCGATGAGGCGAGCGCCGAATCCGGAGCAGTGGCCGCGGCTAGCGGTGCCTCGGGCGCGATCAACGCCGACGCGGGCGAAGGCTCCCCGGCAGACGCACCTGAGGTGGCTGCGTTGCCAGCGCCGAGTGTGACGCCAGATGTAGCCGCAGATGTAACGGCAGTCGAGAGCCCGGTTTCGGCCGGGGATCAGCCCGAGGACGAGGGCGCGGCAGCAGGCCGGCCGCCTGCACCGCGTCCCCCGCGGCGCCGCGCGCCCAGCCGTGCGCCCAGCCGTGCGACGACAGACGAGTCGATCGGCGCGACCGGTCAGCGCCTAACGCGCGATGAGGCAATGTCGCTGGTCGCCAAGGCGGTGGCCGAGCTGACGACGGAAGACGAGACCGTGTCGGACGAGGACGTTCGGCGTAAGGCGTTCGAACTCCTGGGACGCGACAGCGAAAGCCTCAGCGTTTCGTTTTTCGGTCGCATCTTATGCGATGCGCACGACCGCGACATCGTCGATCTGCGTCGCCGCGGTGACGGATTTGAGTTGGCCCGGGCGGCCGCCGCGCCGAGCGTGGCCGATCAGCTGGCCGATCGCGAAAAAGAGGCGAAGGCGGCCGAACCTGTCGCTCCCGCGGCAGCACCGGCACCGCGCGGCATGGGGCCCCGCGGCGCTCCGCCGCGTGGCGGCCGTTCAGGCG
>JAQBYI010000023.1 GCA_027622655.1 Gemmatimonadota bacterium
CCCCGCGTATCCCCCGAGCCAACGCTGCATCAACCCCCGCGACAGCCGCAGTAGTTTCACGCCCAACCGCCGAACCAAGTTCGGCGGCAGTCACACCAACGATCACTTCAACCCGCCGCGCCTTCAACAGCGGAAGCACCTTGCCTCGACTGTGCACCGACGCATCGTCAGCCACCAGTGCGAGCGCAGCGACCCTTTTCGCAACCGCCGCCCGCACCTGCTCCACTCCAACAACGACCGTCCGGGCCCGTAATCCCAGCCCGAGCAGCCCCTTCACCTTTGTCCATTCGCTACCGGTCACGACGCTCAGACGCCTTGTTCGGCACCCTGCGCCTCCGGTGACCCTGCGGTAGACGCCTCTGCATCCGTAGCGCCTGCCTCGCCTTCCTCAGCAACGTCGCCACCTTCGGCCGTGTCGGCGCCGTCCTCTGTCAGTTCGTTGATCAGCTTCATGATGCGCTTCGCTTCCTCAGGCGCGATGCCCGGCAGTCGGAGGAAATCTTCCTTATCGAGGTCGATGATGTCGTTCAGCGTGACGTAACCGCCCGCCTCAAGCACTGCGACAGTTGCCGGCGGAAGTCCTTCAATTTCGGACAGCTTGACGTCGGCTGCCTCGTCGGCCTCTTCGGGAAGCGGCGCGAACAGCGGAATGTCGCCGCCTCGCTCGAGCCACTCGCGACTCGAGTACAGGTCAATCTTCCATTCGGTGAGTTCCGAAGCCAGGCGAACGTTCTGTCCGTTGCGCC
Source organism: Gemmatimonadota bacterium (assembly GCA_027622655.1). Taxonomy (GTDB): domain Bacteria; phylum Gemmatimonadota; class Gemmatimonadetes; order Gemmatimonadales; family Gemmatimonadaceae; genus Fen-1231. Next base: position 747 of record JAQBYI010000023.1, read on the forward strand.
CAATCGCGAGCGACAGCTGGTCCTCGTCCACAATGGCCTGAATGGTCTTGGTGGCCGGATCGCTGAATACGCGGGCGACCTTCGCCGGCGCGAGAGCGAGGCGTGCGAATCGTTCCGGATCCGAAGACCACGGGACGATGTCGATGCGCTCGCCGCCGAGTTCCTGAACGACGGTCTGCACGCGAGAGCCTTTCATCCCCACGCAGGCGCCCACCGGATCGATCGCATCATCGCGCGAAAACACGGCGATCTTCGTCCGGCTCCCGACTTCACGGGCTGCGGCGCGGATCTCGACAATCCCCTGCTGCAGTTCGGGAACTTCCAGACGAAACAGTGCCTGCACGAAAAGGGCGTCGCCACGCGACAGCACCAAGCGGGGCCCCTTTGGAGTCTCCTCAATCTTCTTGAGGACAGCACGAATCGGCTCACCCTGCTTGTAGTTCTCGCGGTGATTCTGCTCGCGATAAGGGATAATCGCTTCGGCTTCGCGAAACTTGTTCAGCATCACCACGATCTTCCCGCGCTCAATCTGCTGAATCTCGCCTGATAGAAGGTCACCAACGCGACCAGCGAACTCATCGCGGATCTTGGTGCGCTCGCCTTCGCGCACACGCTGAATGATGCGCTGCTTCGCGGCCTGAACCGCTGACCGTCCGAACTCGGCGAAGTCGACAGGGATTTCCATCACGTCGCCAACTTCGTACTCCGCATCCTCGTACCGAGCTTCTTCCAGCGTGATCTGAGTCGCCGCGTCTTCGACGGCCTCTACCACGCTTTTGAGCAGGACGATTCGAATGTCACCTCGGTCTTCGTCAACGTCGACTTCGGCACGCACGGTCGGGCCGTGCTTCTTGGCCAGCGCAGCATGGATGCCGTCGCTCAGCAGTTCGGTGAGTTCCGAACGCTCGATCTGCTTGAGATTCGCGAGCTCGCGAATCGCCATTAGAATTTCCGCTGAACCAGCCATCGAGGAAGCGCCTCAGGTTTGCCAATGAACGGCGAGGCGGGCCTGCTCGATTTCCGCCAGCGCCAAATCGTGTTCCGTACCGTTCGAGTCCCGCACCGTTACCCGCGCGTCCGCGTCATGGTCCGACGCCGACAGAATTTCCACTTCCACGTGCCCGCCTACCGCCGCGAACCGCGCGCTCTTGACCGTCGCGCGTCTGCCGACAAACCGCCGCCAATCCGGAAGCGATCGCAACGGGCGGTCCAGCCCCGGGGACGACACCTCCAGTACATAGCGCCCGTCTATCAAGCCGGGCGCAGCATCCAGAACTGCCTCGATCGCCCGCGATACCGACTCGCAATCACCAACCTGCACCTTCGTTCCGTCCAGCCGATCAATCCGAACGTCGAGAACAGGGCGCGCGCGGCCCCCTCCGACGCGGATGTCAACGAACTCATATCCGAGCCCCTCAACTGCCTGCTGGACAACAACTTGCAAACCGCTATTCACGTTGTTTCTTGTATGTTTTCAGAGACAAAAAAATGTGGGGCACCTTCCCCCACATCCCGTCGGCTCGCCGGAGCAAACCTACAGAGCTAATGATACCGGCCGCAGGTGGCTCAGTCAAGCCAAAGTGCGTGCCGCCTGGCCGGCCGAAGAGACGATTACGCCGACTTGCCGACCCACGTCACCCCCGCGGTGCGTAAAAAACCGGTCGCTGTCGCATCGGGTGCACCACACGCTTGACGATACGTTCCTCACTCCGGCAGTGCGAGCCTGTTCGGCGATCAGCGCGCGGAGATCGACATGCCGGTTACGCGTGGTTTGCCACCCGGTGAGCCGCTCGTATACGTCTGGGCCGACTTCGTAGCACCGGCCACAAATCGCAGGGCCGAGATGGACGTGCATCTCGCTCGACGGCAAACTCGCGCTGTTCATCCGGCCGATGACCAGCGCGACAATGTTCCCGGCCACTCCTCGCCAGCCGGCATGTGCCAACGCGACAACGCCGGACTCGTGGGCAACGAACACGGGCACGCAGTCGGCGACGGTCACCGCCGCCGATCCTTCCGCACTCACCACGTGGGCATCGACGCCATCAAGCCGCTTCCATCCGGCCCACGGCTCGGATTGCTCGGCAATGTCGGCGCCGTGAACCTGCACACTGCTCACGAGCCCGAGACATCGTGGGGCCAGCGACTCGACCAGCGAGAGCCAACGGGCCTCGTTGCCATCGGGCGCATCGGCGGCGCGCAAGGCAAAGTCGCCGGCGGCACGGGTGGTCGTAAACGCCGTCACGCCAATCCGATCGAACTCGACAACCGGTTCTCTATGCGGAACGTCGTCCCGCGCGCCGGGCACGATCAGTCGCGCCCGTCCGCGACACGGCGAATACCGGCGCCGAGCGCGTTCAATCGTTCGTGAATGCGTTCGTACCCGCGCTCAATCTGTCCGACATTATTGATTGTGCTCGTTCCCTTGGCGCACAGCGCGGCAATCAACATTGCCATTCCAGCCCTGATGTCCGGCGACTCGACGACTGCTCCACGAAGCTGAGACGGCCCCGAAACCAACGCGCGATGCGGATCGCAAAGGACGATTCGCGCTCCCATCGAGATGAGTTTGTCGACGAAGAACATTCGCGACTCAAACATTTTTTCGTGCATGAGAATCAGTCCGTTGCACTGCGTCGCCGTCACGATGGCGATAGACATCACGTCAGCCGGGAACGCCGGCCATGGCTGGTCTTCCAGTTTCGGGACGTGCCCACCGAGGTCGCTCTGAATCTCCAGTGTCTGGTTTGCCGGAACCACGAGCGCGGTCCCATCGACTACGGTATGGACGCCGAGTCGCTCGAACCCCATCCGGATGGAGCGCAGGTGCTCAACGCCGGCATCTTCGATCCGCAGCTCCGACCTGGTGACCGCAGCCAATCCGATGAACGAACCGACTTCGATGTGATCGGGGCCGATCGCGTAGGTCGCGGCGCCGAGTGTCGCTCCGCCGTGGATCGTGAGTTCGTTGGTGCCAATGCCCTCGATTGCGGCTCCCAGTGCAACGAGAAACCGGCACAGGTCCTGCACGTGCGGCTCGCTCGCCGCATTTCGAAGCGTGGTTGTTCCCGTGGCGGCAACGGCTGCCATGACGGCGTTCTCCGTGCCCGTTACGCTCGGCTCGTCGAGGAACACGTCGGCACCGCGCAGTCCTTTCGTCGTCAGGCGAATCCGGTCACTGAAATCATGTTCAACTCCCAGTTGCGCCAGCGCGAGAAAGTGCGTGTCGAGCCGACGGCGTCCGATGACGTCGCCGCCAGGCGGCGTCAGGTCCACCTGCCCGCAGCGCGCAAGCATCGGGGCCGCCAACAGGATCGACGCGCGGATGCGCGCGCACATCGCGGCGTCTAGCGCGCCCGCACTGATCGTCTTGGCGTGAATCTTCAGAGTATTCTGTGCTTCCCATGACACCTCGGCGCCCGTCGTGCGCACGAGGGCGACGAGCGTTTCGATATCGCCAATACGCGGCACGTTTCGCAGCGTGACCGGTCGATCGGTGAGAAGCGCCGCCGCGACTATGGGCAGCGCTGCATTCTTATTACCACTTGGCCGGATCGAACCGGAGAGTGGGCGGTTTCCTTCGACGATGTACTGGAGGCTCGACACGTGACGAGGAGTCCGGGAAACGGTGATGCCGAAGGATGGAGGTCCACGCGGGCGCGAGCAAGTTGCTTGACCTGCCGTGCCGCCGCGGGTACCATCGAGCCGTGATCGTCCGTTGCCTCCTGCTCGGCGCCCTGCTGGTGGCGATGGCTCCGTCTGTCGCGCTTGCGTGGACGCCGGGAACGCACATCCTGCTCGGCGAAGCCGTTCTTCGGTCAGCCGCCGCGCTGCCGGTGGCCCTCGCGGCGCTCCTCAAGGCGCATCCCTGGGATTTTCTCTACGGGTCGATCGCGGCTGATACAAGCATGGCCAAGAAGTACGCCCGCTTTGGGCGCCACTGCCATTCGTGGACCGTGGGATTCGAGATTCTGCACCGCGCGCGCGACGAGCAGTTGCAGGCATTTTCGTGGGGGTACCTCGCGCACCTCGCCGCCGACGTCGTGGCGCACAACTATTTCGTTCCCCACCAGCTGGCGATTACATCGTCGACGACGGCGCTCGGACACAGTTATTGGGAAAGTCGGTTCGAAACACATTTGAGCCAGCGGTACACGCGCCGGGCTGTTGAGGTCATCCAGCGCCCCCACCTGAGCAGCGACGCGCACCTCGACCAGGTTCTCAGCCCGACGATATTCTCGACGCGCACGAACCGTCGGATCTTTCGGGGCATGGTTCACGCGACAGACAGCGCAAGCTGGCAACGCGTGTTCGGCCTGGTGGCTGCCAACAGCCGATGGGATCTCGCCGACACGGTGGTGACCGCGCATATCGCGCGGTCCTACGACTATGTGATGGACCTGCTCATCCGTGAAGCCGGGTCCGTGCCTTACACGTACGACCCGGCCGGTGATCGATCATTGCGTGCTGCGAAGCGCGTGCGCCGTGCAGCGATACAGGACGGAGGGCACCAAGCAGCCAGCGATGAAGCGGGTCGTCGATTTGGGCTACCGGAGAGCACGCTCAGCTATGCCACCGCAGTCGATGAGCCGCTCTACCTGCCGGCCGCCCGGTCCGAGATAAGCTGATTGACCTTCTTCGGGTCGGCGCGTCCTTTGGACTTCTTCATTACGAGTCCCACGAGCACGCCCTGGAGTCGCGTTTCGCCACCGATGAACCGGTCCGCTTCCGCTGGGTTTTCGGCGAACACCTCGCTGATCCACGCGATAAGCGCTGCCTCATCTCCCACCTGAAGCAGACCTTCGCGTTCAGCGATCGTGCGGGCGGCGTCAGCCGTGTGCGTCATGACGCCATAGATTTTCTTCGCCGCTGTATTGCTGACGATTCCTTCCGCCACGAGTCCGATGAGATCAGCCAAGCGTTGCGGTGAAACCGACTTAGCGGCTTCGGGGTCTGCATTACTCGCGACCATCACCTCGCCAATCACCCAGTTTGCCGCCGTTTTGGCGTCTTTCGCCAAGTTGGCAACCGCTTCGAAATAATCCCCACGATCACGGTCAGCCGTCAGGACGTCGGCCTCCGCCGGGCAGATCTGCAGATCTCGCACATAGCGTGCCCTGCGCGCCGCGGGAAACTCTGGGAGCCCGTTGCGCACCCGTTCGACGTACTCGCGATCGAGCAGCAACGGGGGCAGGTCCGGTTCGGGGAAGTATCGGTAGTCGTGGCTCTCTTCCTTCGACCGCGCCGAGCGCACGGCGTCGGCCCGATCGTCGTAGAGCATCGTCTGCTGAACAACAACGTCGTCGGCATCGTAGGCAGCACAGTGGCGGGCGAACTCGTGCTCGATGGCGCGCTCGGCGTTCGAGAACGAGTTCAGGTTCTTGATTTCCGTGCGCGTGCGTAGCGTGGATTCACCTCGGGGCCTTGCACTGACGTTTGCGTCGACGCGTAGGCTCCCCTCCTCCATGGAGCAGTCGGAAACACCAGCATAGACGAGGATCTCGCGAAGCGCGTGAAGGAAGGCGGCCGCTTCGCTACTCGAGCGGATGTCAGGTTCGCTGACGATCTCGACCAGAGGCACTCCGGCGCGATTCAGATCGATGGCAGTGAATCCGGCGAACCGATCGTGCACCGACTTCCCGGCGTCCTCCTCCATGTGAATCCGCGTGATGGCGATTTCCCGCGTATCGCCCAGGCGAACCGCACCACCGGTCGCGAGGGGCCGATCGAACTGCGTGATTTGGTACCCTTTTGGAAGATCCGGATAAAAATAGTTCTTCCGGGCGAAGATCGATTCCCCGTGGACGGTGCAGCCGAGCGCCAGCGCAGCGCGTGTGGCCAGTTCGACGGCCCGAGCGTTCAGCACCGGGAGCGCGCCGGGAAGCGCAAGGCAGACCGGGCACGTATTCACGTTGGGCGCGGCGCCGAACGCCGTGGCGCAGCGACAGAACGCCTTGGTCTTCGTCCGAAGTTGGACGTGCACTTCGAGACCAACGACCATTTCGTAGCGCTCGTGAATCATCGGTGCGCCTCGGCGCCCAACTCGACTTCGAGCGAGTATGCCACGCGAAACATCCCCGGCTCGTCGAACTTTGGCGAAATCAACTGTCCGCCCACGGGGAGTCCGCGAACGCGTCCAATTGGAACCGACATCGCGGGGAGCTCAGCGAGATTCGCCGTCACAGTGAAAATGTCGCTGAGGTACATCTCGTACGGATCTGACATCTCTCCGAAACGAAAAGCGGGAGTGGGCGTTGTGGGCGTAAAGAGCGCATGGACGCCCGAGGCGAACACCGCGCTGAAGTCGTGGCGGATCAGCGATCGAACTTGCATCGCCTTCACGTAGTACGCGTCGTAGTAGCCTGCCGAAAGAACGTAGGTTCCCAGCAAGACGCGTCGCGTTACCTCCGGCCCGAATCCTCGCGAGCGCGTGGCGTCGTACATCGCGCGGAGGCCGTCTCCATCGATCCGCATCCCGTACCGGACGCCGTCAAAACGCGCGAGGTTTGCGGAACACTCTGCCGGCGCGATGACGTAGTACGCAGGAACGGCATATTCGGTGTGGGGCAGCGAAACGTCGCGGATTTCCGCGCCTCGCGCGCGAAGCGCATCCACCGCCCGGTTGCATGCGTCACGCACGCTCGGGTCGAGCGTGGGCGGGAAGTACTCAGCCGGAAGCCCGATCACCGTACCGCGAAGATCTTGGGCGCCCGTACGCATCGCGGGGACCGCGGCCGCGACCGATGTCGCGTCGTTCGCGCCATCGTGCCCCGCGATCACTTCAAGCGCACGGGCCGCGTCGTCGACTGTGCGGCCAAAGACACCGACGTTATCAAGCGACGAGGCGAACGCGACGAGCCCGAAGCGGCTCACGCGACCGTAGGTCGGCTTGACACCGACCACACCGCAGAACGCAGCAGGCTGGCGTACGGAGCCCCCGGTTTCCGAACCCAATGCGATGGGACAGATGCCGGCGGCGACCGCTACGGCAGATCCTCCCGAGCTTCCTCCCGGAACCCGCGAACGGTCGTGAGGATTTCGAGCCGGGCCGAACGCGCTGTTCTCCGTGCTCGACCCCATCGCGAACTCATCCATCGTTGTCTTGCCGATCAGCACGGCCCCGGCCTCACGAAGCCTGCGCGCCACAGTTGCTTCGAACGGACTGATGTAGCCCTCGAGCACACGGGACCCGCAGCTGGTCGTGAGAAACGGAGTGGCGATGTTGTCTTTGATCGCGACCGGCACGCCTGCAAGCGGAGCCGACCTGTCCACATCGGCGGCGGCACGCAGCGACGCCGCGCGATCGGTCGAGACGAACGCGTTCAGCTCACCGCCCACGCCATTATCCGCCGCAATCGCATCCAGCGCGCGAGCGACGCCTGCTTCGGCGGTCGATTCGCCCGCGTTCACCGCAGCCACGATTTGTGCGACGGTTCCATCGCCCGCCCCGCCGGTCACGCGGCGCCGCTTCCGTCGTCGTGCGTCTCCAACCTCGGCACCAGGAAGAAGCCGTCCCGCATTTGGGGAGCGAACTCCTCCTTCGTCCGGGCGAGCGCCACCGGCGGCGGTTCATCCGGCGCCAGCGACATTCCCACGCGCTCCCCATCGCCAGACGGCCCCGGGAGTTTTGAAAGCACGTCCACGTGGTGCAGGATTCCGTTCAACTCGGCCGCGAGCGCATCGAGCCGATCCTTGGTCACGCCAATGCGTGCGAGCGCCGCGATTCGGAGCACATCCTCACGTGACACGCTCATCAGTCGAAATCACGCTCGAGGCCGGCAAACGCGACGACAAGCTTCTTCGTTCCGATCGCTTCGTCGTCGAACTGGACCGAAACTTTCGCGTCTCGACCGTTGCCGCTCAGCGCGTTGATCGTTCCGGATCCAAACCTGCTGTGCTTCACGCGTTCACCCATCACGAACGCCGGAGTGTCCTGCGAAACGTCCTCGATTTCGACGACACGTTCCCGCCCCGGGCTCGGGCGCCAACGTGGAGGCTCGACTCCAAACGGCCGATCGTCCCACGAGTCCGCGGCGCGGTCGCTGCCTCGTCCGCCACCGTAGATACGTGGAGTTGAACGCAGTTTCGCGGTCTGGCGCACCGCCATCAGACCTTCTGCAGCGGCGGTGACGAAGCTCGAGAGGCGCGACGCCATGAGCTCACCATTTCGACGTCGGCTTCGCGCCCACGTCAGCACGAGAATCCGTTCGGCGCGCGTGATCCCCACGTAGAACAGGCGACGCTCCTCTTCGAGCTGCTCCGGATCGTCGAGCGAACGGCTGAGCGGGAAGAGTCCGTCTTCGAGTCCCGCAATGACGACCATTGGAAACTCGAGCCCCTTGGCCGTGTGCAGCGTCATCATGGTGATGACATCGGCGTCGGGCCCAAGCAGGTCGACGCCGGCGACCAACGTGGCTTGCTGCAAGAATCGATCGAGCGGGCGCAAGCCGACTTCGCCGCCCTCATCGATGACGGTTTCTGTTGCGCCACGAATCAATTCGGCCACGTTGTCGATGCGCTCTGCGCCGTCGGGGTCGGACTTCAGCGAGTCCACGTAGCCGATCGTCGACACGAGTTCTGCCAGCACGCGATCGACGCTCGCATCGGCTGCGAGGTTCTGCATCCTCCGCACGACGTTCTCGAACGCCGCAAGCGCTTTGCGAGTTGCAGGGCGGGCCGCGGCGAGGATGCGGTCGTTCACCGTGGCTTCAAGGATGGGTATGCCGGCGTCGCGTGCGGCAGAGACCAGGAGCTCCACAGTGGCTTCGCCGACGCCACGGCGTGGCGCCGCAACCGCCCGGGTAAAGGCTTCGACGTCGTTCGGGTTGGCAATGAGCCTCAGCCATGCGAGCAAATCACGCACTTCGCGCCGATCGTAGAATCGCACCGCACCGACCAGACGATACGGGATACCATGACGGCGCATGGCCTCCTCAAGCGTGCGACTCTGCGCGTTCGTCCGATACAGGATTGCCACGTCGCCGAGCGCGATTTCACCTTTCCCGCGCCTCGACTGCACTTCTTCGAGAATCGCCTCGGCTTCGTCGCGGTCGTCGACGGCGCCGACCAGCACGACGCGAGCGCCGTCGGGCCGGGTCGCCCGCAGCGTCTTGCCGCGCCTGTCCCGGTTCTCTCGGATGACTACGTTGGCGAGTTCGAGTACCTGCGGTACCGATCGGTAATTCTCTTCCAGGCGAACGACGCGCGCCGCCGGAAAGTCCTGCTCAAAGTCGAGAATGTTTCGGACGTCGGCACCGCGCCATCCATATATCGCCTGGTCATCGTCACCAACCGCACAGACATTCTGCGCTTCCGACGCAACCAGCTTGATGAGCTCATACTGCGCGCGATTTGTGTCCTGATACTCGTCAACCAGAACGTGAACAAACTGGCGACGCATTCGCTCTCTCACCGAGGCGTGTTCGCGCAGAATCGCCACCGGAAGCCAGAGCAGGTCGTCGAAACAGATTGCGTTGGCGTCAATGAACGCGTTGTCCCAGTCGTTGTAGACCGGAGCAACCGCGCGCGCCAACGGGGTCAGAGCCAGCGATTCGTACTCCTTGGGGTCGACGAGCGCGTTACGTGCCTCCGAGATCGTCGCAGCCACCAGGCGGGGCGTCCACAGCTTGGTTGAGATACGATGCCTGTTCATCAGGCGGCGTACTACGCCCAGCGTGTCGTCCTGATCGTAGATCGTGTAGGCCGGCGTGCGCGAAACAAGCGACGCGTTCGCCCGAACAATTCGGGCGCCGATGGCGTGGAACGTGCCAATCCACATTCCACGCGGATCGTTCCCAAGCAGGCGGGCCACCCGATCGCGCATTTCGCGCGCTGCCTTGTTGGTGAACGTGACGGCGAGCACCTGGTCGGCGCGTGCAAGATCGAGTTGCAAAAGTCGCGCGATGCGCGCCGTGAGCACTCTCGTCTTCCCGGAACCGGCCCCGGCGAGCACGAGCAACGGGCCTTCGCCGTGTTCGACCGCCTCGCGTTGTGCCGGGTTGAGAGAAGTCGACGTTGCGCCCGCGATCATCCGGGCAAGATAACGTCGAACACTGCGCCCCGATCGGATGGAACCAGCACCACGCGTCCATCGTGACCTTCCTCGATAATGCGCTTCGACAGTGCGAGGCCGATGCCCCAGCCGCCTTCCTTGGTGGTGAAGCCGGGAGAGAACACTTTGGAGCGCAACTCGCGGGGAATGCCGGGGCCGCTATCGGCAACGCGCACACACGCGCCGCTTCCGGCCGACGGCGTAACCGCCAGAGAGATCGTCCCACCCTGCCCCGACAGTGCGTCGACGGCATTCTTGACGAGTGACTCGATCGCCCACTCCAGCAGCACGCGGTCGCCGGGCACCGTCAGCGCAGTCGCGGGCCGCTGCACATCGATCGTGATGGCATTCGCCAACGTTGGCGTTCGCGCGGCGTAGTACGCACCGACCTGAGCGACCAGGTCTGCGACGTCAATCTGGTCGCGACGAGGCGGCCGGCCGATGCGCTCAAACCTGTGTGCCACCCGTTCGAGTCGATCGACGTCGCCGCTGATGTGCGGAAGTGCCGACGCCAGTCCCGGGTCCTGCCCGCCACGCTCGCGGAGCAATTCGACCCACCCGTGCAGACTCGACAACGGTGTACCCAACTGGTGTGCCGCCTCGCGCGCCATGCCAGCCCAGACCCGCTCGCGTTCAGCACGGCTGCGTGTGCGCAACACCAGGACTCCGACGATGATGAGGATGCCTACCAACGCGGCCTGCAACAGCGGGATCACTTCAAGCCCTTCCATCAGTCGGGTTTTTCCGAAGTGGACAAGGATGAACGCCGGATCGCCCACCGGCGGATTCTCTCCGTCGAGCACATCGATGTAGGCCGCTACACGGGGATCGCGCTCGTCATTGGCTTCGAACGGGAGATTGGCTATCGCTGTTGCGCGCCCCAACGAATCGGTCACGATAATCGGAACGCCAAACTCCCGCAGCGCGGCCAGTATTTCCAGCTGCGACGCGGCGCTTCCAGTGGCAGTCGGCGACGCGGTGGCGCCGTACACTTGAGCAAAGAGCTGCGCCGTCTGCCGCGCCTCGCGGCCGAGTTCAACTACGACCCGCTGCGCGTACCAGACATACGAGCCGAGGAGCGTGAGCAGCCCAATCGTGACGAGGACGACCGGTCCACTTCGACGCATGCGCTAGCCGATCCGATCTGAGCCGAAGTACTGGCGCAGCGCTGGCGGAATGTTCACCGAACCATCGGCTTGCTGATGGTGTTCCAGTATTGCCGCGACAACTCGGGGAAGCGCGACCGCCGACCCATTGAGCGTGTGCACGAAACGGGGTTTCCCCCCCGCCTCCGGGCGATATCTGATGTTTGCGCGGCGGGCCTGAAAATCAGTAAACGTCGAACACGACGACACCTCGAGCCACTTGTCGACCCCGGGCGCGAAAACTTCGAGATCGTACGTCTTTGCGCTCGCAAAGCCAGTGTCACCGGCCGCAAGCAGGACAACGCGGTATGGTAACTCAAGGCGCTGCAGCACCTCCTCTGCGTGCGAGGTCAAGAGCTCGTGCTGCGCTGGAGAGTCCTCCGGCGCGCACCACCGAACGAGTTCAACTTTGTCGAACTGGTGTACGCGGAGCAGCCCTCGCGTGTCCTTGCCCGCCGCGCCGGCCTCTCGCCGGAAGCAAGCCGAGTGGCCAGTCATCGCCAACGGGAGGCGTGCTCCGTCGAGTATCTCATGCCGGAACAAATTCGTGAGCGGAACCTCTGCAGTCGGAATCGCGAAAAATGGCTCGTCGCGAAGGGCGTACATGTCGTCTTCGAATTTCGGAAGCTGACCCGTACCAACCATCGCATCGCGATTCACGAAATACGGCACCGACGCTTCCTCGTAGCCGAATTCCCGTGTGTGCATGTCGAGCATGAGGGCGATCAGCGCCCGCTGGAGGCGCGCGCCAGCGCCCCGATACACGATGAATCCCGACCCGGCGACCTTGGCGCCGCGCTCCAGATCGAACAATCCGAGTCGCGCACCTACTTCCCAGTGCGGCGCCGGGCCGGCTGCCCGCGGCGTTCCCCAAGTGCGCAGCACCTGATTGCACGTCTCATCCCCGGCTGGCACATCGGGCAGCGGGATGTTGGGAAGTCCAGCGAGGATATCATCGAGTTCATCCTGCGCTTCCGCCTGACGTGCCTCGAGCGCGACGATTTCGTCGCCGATGACCCGCGCTGCTGCAAGCTGCTCATCGGCAGGTTCGCCGGCCTTCTTGCGGCGCGCGACCTCATGACTCGCCGCGTTTCGGGCGGCTTTGCGTTCTTCACACGCCTGAATCGCCGTCCGCCGCTCCTGTTCCAGCTCGACCGCGCGCTCCACGAGCACCGCCAGTTCGTCCTCTCCGCGGCGCCGCATCGCGTCTCTCAGCGTATCCGCGGCCTCACGCAGCAAGCGAATGTCGTGCATCTAGAACTTCGGTACGCCCGGGCTGAGCTGGCGTGACCCGCAGTTGTTGTTGATCATCGTGCGGCCAAACAGCTCGCGCGTGCCTGCATTGACCGAGTCAAACACGATCTTGACGAAAATGTACGGCGTAAACGATCCGGCGCACTGCTGCTGTTGCGCCTGAATCACGACCGTCTCATTGACCCTCACGACCATTACGGAATCGAACACGTAGCCATCGCGTGGCGCTTCGCCGACTTGATCATACGATTTCGTGGCCCGCTTCAGTCCGATGGTGGTCGCTCCTCCGAGTGGGGTACCCACTGCTGCGACCGGGAAAATTGACGGTTGGCCAAGTGAGTTGATGTCGAACGCCAGATCGAATGCGAAGTTCCCGTCGATTCGCACGACATTACGCGCGATCAAGTACAGCCCCGTCGGGTCATTCAGCCCTGATCCCGAAAGCGCGAACACCTTGAAGGGCTGGTCGAAGTTCGTGGCGTTGAACCGGAGGGCAAGCGGGTCAGAGCAGGCCGCGATACCGAAAACCAGCGGTAGAACGGCAGCCTTGCCTGCCGTTCGAAGCGAAGTTACGAAGTGTGATTTTGACGGCATGGGAGAGAGGCGTAGTGTACGTTCCGGAGAGGGCAACTTCAAGCGAATCAGTAGCTTGACTTCATTTGTCTGACTGGTACACTTCGTCAACTTCACTCGGAGCGGGCATGCCCACGATTCGCGACCTTGTTGGCGCCATTCGTCAGCGCGAAGGCGTGGAGGCTGCCGTTGTGCTCGGCCGCGACGGCCTGGTGATCGACAGCCAGACCGTTGATCAGGTCGATGCGGAACACATTGCGGCCCATGTGCCGTCGATCGTTCAGTTTGCCGACGAATACGGCGCTGCCGCCAATCGCGGCGTCCTCACCACCGCGATCCTTGAACACGAACGCGGTATGTCGGTGATTTGCTGCCTGTCGGCGGACGCGGTGTTGCTCGTGCTCGCCCAGCCGTCGACCAACCTCGGGCAACTCATGTATGAGCTCCGTCGCAATCGCGCCAACATCGCCGCGCTCGTCTAGCGCGCGTACCGCGTCTAGCTCGTCTAGCTCGTCTAGCTCGTCTAGCTCGTCTAGCGCGCGTAGCGCGCGCGGAGCGCAAAGCGCACGGTGACAACCCACGTACTGGTAGCGGACGACGAGCCGCATATCGGCCGTATCATCCAGACAAAGCTTGAGCAAGGTCCTTTCCGGGTGACGCTGGTGGCCGACGGGAACGACGCGATGCGCGCTCTGGAGGAATACCCCGATGTTGCACTGGTGCTCCTCGATCTGATGATGCCGGGCCTCAACGGTTTCGAAGTGCTTGAGCGGATGCGTAGTGATGCACGGTGGAAGACTCTCCCCTGCGTGATTCTCACCGCCGCAGGTCACGACCACCAGCGGGAAGAGGCCGTGCGGCTCGGCGCAGACGATTTTCTGACCAAGCCGTTCAGCCCGAAGCGCTTGTTCGCTCGCGTCACCGAACTGACCGCCACTGCTTCCGGGCCCAGCTGAAATGTCGTCGGAACGCTGGGCCGTCGTCCTCGCCGGCGGCGTCGGTTCACGATTCTGGCCACTGAGTACGCCGGACCGCCCGAAGCAATTGCTCCCGCTCGTGTCGGAGCGTCCGATGCTGGTTGACACGCTCGCGCGGTTGGAACCCGTTGCGCCGCTTGCGAGAACTCTCGTGCTCACCAACGCGTCTCTGACCGACGCGATCGCGGCAGCAGTGCCAGGACTCCCGGGCGCGAACATCATCGCCGAGCCCCGGCCGGCCGGAACAGCTGCAGCGCTGGGATGGGCGGCACAGGTAATAGCGGAACGTGCCGGACGCGAGACTCCGATCGTCTCGGTGCACGCTGACTGGGCGATCGGTGACGTTCCCGGATTCCGAGCAGCTCTCATCGCTGCCTCCGATGCTGCGGTAGCCGAGTGCGCGCTGGTGACGGTAGGAGTGGTGCCTACGCACGCCGACACGGGACTCGGATACATCCAGCCCGGAGACGTCGTTCGCGGCGCGCTTCGGCGGGTGGCGCGATTCATCGAAAAGCCCGATCGTGCGGCGGCCGCTATCCTCGTCGACACCGGAAGTCTTTGGAACTCCGGCATCTTTGCGTGGAGAGCTGGCGATATTCTCGACGAAATCGCCGCGCACTGCCCCGAAGTCGCTCCGGCGCTTGCCGCGCACGCCAACGACGCAGAAGCATTCTTTGCGGCCGCCCGCCCGATCGCAATTGACGTCAGCGTGCTCGAGCGCAGTTCCCGGATACTGGTTCTTCCGGGTGATTTCGGCTGGAGTGATGTCGGCACGTGGGCGGCTCTTCGCGCAGTGCGCGCACGCGACAACGATGACAATGCGCCGGCCGGCCGGGTGTTGTTGCGCGACGCACGGGCAAATGTCGTCCATGCGGACGGCACGACCGTCGTTTGCTACGGCGTCGACGGACTGGTTGTCGTGGCGCTCGACGGCATGACGCTGGTCACGACTGTCGAACGCGCCGGTGATCTCAAGACGCTCATTGCCGCGCTCCCGCCTGAGGTGCGTGAGCGGTGAGCGGCCCACTGTTCGTGCTGTACGACGATTCCACTGCCCGGGCAGCCGAACCCTTCGCACTCACACGCCCGTTTAGCGAACTGAGAGCTGGAGCGGTGGTGATTCGCAAGCGCTGGGAACGAGCCCTCGGCGGCACGGCAGATGGTGTGTGCTGCGACGCGCACCTGCGCGCGTATGACGAACTGGGTGCACCCGCGGCCCGTTCGGGCACGATCGCAGCCGGGACCGTGATCGTGAACTCTCGGTTTGCACCGACCCTTGACGCCGGCGTGGCAGCGCTCGCGCCCGGGGATTCGCTGCGCGCCGATGGCAAAGTGGTAGCTGTTGCGCTCGGCGTCGCTATGTCCAGCGATGAGCTTGCCGACGGCGCCGCGTCGCTCGACCGGCTGGCTTCACGAGACGCTGGGAGCTTGGACGGTTGGTGGATGGAGAATGCTTGGGATCTCGTCCGTCACCTTCCTGAAATGCTCACCGCCGACGCGCGGGTGCTCGCTGACGATTGTCCGGACGGGCCGCCTGCACATATATCGGTACTCGGTGAACACCGCCTCGCCGTCCAGCCAGGCGCGTACCTCGAGCCGCACGTGGTTGTGGACACCACCAACGGCGATGTCGTGATCATGGAAGGGGCTCGCATCGGGGCATTCACGAGGCTTGCCGGCCCATGCGTGATTGGCCGACATGCCCGCATCGAGAGCGGCAGAATCACGACCTCCGCGATCGGTGAACACTCGCGAGTCTGCGGAGAAATGAGCGTCGTCATCGTCGCTGGGCACGCCAACAAAGCGCACGACGGATTTGTGGGCCACAGCGTGATCGGCCGCTGGGCGAATCTTGGAGCGGGCACGACAACGAGCAACCTCAAGAACAGCTACGGAGCTGTGCGCATGCGCGACACCCGCGGTGAGCACGACACGGGGATGCAGTTTCTGGGTTCCCTTGTCGGCGACCATGCGAAACTGGCGATCGGAACGCGGCTCATGACCGGAACGATCGTCGGTGCGGGAGCAAATGTTTTCGGCGATCGCGCGCCAGACAAGTTCGTACCGCCATTCGCATGGGGCGATCGGGCGCCATTCCAGCGGTACGAACTCGCCAAATTCCTCTCCGTCGCCGAGCACGTGATGCGGCGGCGTGGCGTTGATCTCTCGGCGGGCATGCACGATACACTCGCGGCTGCGTGGGAGGCATCGCGCTGATGCGAATTGTCGCGCTCGCGAGTGGAAGCAGCGGGAACGCGATACTCGTGGATTCGGGCGACACCCGAATTCTCGTGGATTGCGGGATTGGCCCGCGCACGCTCAAGACGCGGCTCGCCCCACTCGGCATTCGCCCCGATGAAATCAGTGCTGTCGTCGTCACGCACGAGCATTCCGATCACACGCGTGGAATTCCAACCGCGTTGTCTCGCTGGCGCTGGATGGTGGCCGGGAGTGCCGGCACGATTCGCGGACTTTCGGCCGAATGCCGCCAGACTGCGACGGTGATCCGACAGCAACTGCGGATCGGCGGACTGGACATCGATCTCATCCCGATCGCGCACGACGCGAACGAGCCGACTGCCATAGCGATCACGGACCGTGCGAGCGGCATCCGAGCCGGTATCGCACACGATCTCGGGCAACCGTCGGACGCCTTGATTGCAGCGTTTCGAGGAGTCGACCTGCTCTGCATTGAGGCCAATCACGATGCGGAGATGTTGCGAAATGGCCCCTATCCCGTTTTCCTCAAGCAACGGGTGGCAAGCGGCACGGGCCATTTGAGCAACGATCAGTCCGCTGCATTCATTGACGCTGTTTCGACGCGTGAGCTGCGCGCGGTGCTCCTGTTGCACTTGAGCGCAGTGAACAACTCGCCGGCGGTTGCGTGCGCTGCCACGAAACGCGGCATAAATCGGCGCGCCCGGCGCGCCACACTCGCGGCTGCGATACGCAAAGCAACCAGTCCCCCGATCGGCGATCACCACGACATTCAGTTCGCGTTGGCGATCTAGCCGCAGCGACGCCGTGGGACTACTGCGAATGCAAAGCGGGGGCGCCGATACTCGGCGCCCCCGCTTTTTCCATCGTGCTTCTGTAGGGCTCTACTAGTACATCCCGCCCATGCCGCCGCCACCACCCATCGGGGGCGCCTTGTCTTCCTTCTTCTCAACGATCAGTGCTTCGGTCGTGAGGAGGAGCGACGCGATCGAAGCGGCGTTTTGCAACGCCGTACGCACGACCTTGGCCGGATCGATGACGCCGGCAACCACGAGGTCTTCGTACGTGTCGGTAAGCGCGTTGTAGCCGAAGTTGCGGTCCTTGGAGGCGCGCACCTTCTCCACGACGATCGAACCTTCGCCGCCCGCATTAAAGACAATCATGCGAATCGGCTCCTCGATGGCGCGACGGATGATGTCGACGCCGATCTGCTCGTCTTCAGCAAGCTTGAGCGCCTTGAGGGCACCCTGCGCGCGAATCAATGCTACGCCGCCGCCTGGGACGATACCCTCTTCCACCGCAGCGCGCGTGGCGTGCAGTGCGTCTTCGACGCGGGCCTTCTTTTCCTTCATTTCGCTCTCGGTGGCGGCACCGACGTTGATCACGGCCACACCGCCCGCGAGCTTCGCCTTGCGCTCCTGGAGCTTCTCCTTGTCGTAGTCGCTCGTCGACTTCTCAATGGCCACTTCGATTTCCTTGATGCGACCCTTGATCTTGTCGGACTCGCCTGCTCCGTCGATGATCGTCGTGTTGTCCTTGTCGATCACCACGCGCTTCGCGCGGCCAAGGTCGGTCAGCACGGCGTTCTCGAGCTTGAAGCCGACTTCCTCGCTGACCACGTTCCCGTTGGTCAGCGTGGCAATGTCGTCGAGCATCGCCTTGCGGCGGTCGCCGAATCCGGGCGCCTTGACGCCGCAGATCTTGAGCGTGCCACGAAGCTTGTTCACCACGAGCGTCGCGAGCGCCTCGCCCTCGACGTCCTCGGCGATGATGAGCAGCGGTTTGCCGGTCTGTGCAACCTTCTCAAGCACGGGGAGGAGATCCTTCATCGACGACACTTTCTTGTCATGGATGAGGATGTAGCAGTCTTCCAGAACCGCTTCCATCTTCTCGGAATCCGTGATGAAGTACGGCGAGAGGTAGCCACGGTCGAACTGCATGCCGTCCACCGTCTCGAGCGTCGTTTCCAGGCCGCGAGCTTCCTCGACCGTGATCACGCCGTCCTTACCGACCTTCTCCATCGCATCGGAGATCAAGTCACCGATTTCCTTGTCGTTGTTCGCGGAGATGGAACCGACCTGCGCGATTTCCTTCTTGCCCGACGTCGGGACCGAAATCTTCTTCAGGTCGGCGACGATGGCTTCAACGGCGCGGTCGATGCCACGCTTGATGGCCATCGGGTTTGCGCCCGCCGTAACGTTCTTGAGACCTTCACGGAAGATCGCCTGCGCGAGCACCGTGGCGGTCGTCGTACCGTCGCCAGCATTGTCCGACGTCTTGGTCGCGACTTCCTTCACCATCTGCGCGCCCATGTTTTCGACGGGGTCAGAAAGTTCAATTTCCTTCGCGACCGTCACGCCGTCCTTCGTCACCGTCGGTGCACCGAACTTCTTGTCGATGACGACGTTCCGGCCTTTCGGGCCGAGCGTGACCTTTACGGCCTCTGCAAGCTTGTCGACACCGCGCTTGAGTCCCGCGCGGGCGTCGGTGTTGAAAAGAAGATCCTTGGCTGCCATGTGTGTGGTTCCCTATTGATGTCTGAGGTCTATGCGACGTCGGCGGTTCAGCCGACGACTGCGAGGATGTCCGACTCGCGCAGGATGAGCATCTGCACGTTGTCGAGCGTCACCTCTGTGCCCGAGTACTTTCCGTAGAGGATTTTGTCGCCGACCTTCACTTCCATGGCGACGCGCTTGCCGTCCTCAGTACGACCGGGTCCGACGGCGACAACCTCACCTTGCTGCGGCTTTTCCTTGGCGGTATCTGGGATGTACAGGCCACCACGCATCTGCTCGGTTTCCTCGGACGGCTTGACAACCACCCGATCCGAGAGCGGCGCGACTTTGGGCGCCGATGCGCTCTTTGCTGCCATATTGCGAACTCCTCGTGCTGTGGGTTCTGGAATCGAACGAAAACCTAATATTAGCACTCAACGCGTGCGAGTGCCAACAACTGAAGGCGATCTACCAGAACCTCCCGACTCGCAGACTTTCGAATGCTCCCAGTGAAAGGTGAACAGCGGCAAGGCATTGCGCAGTAACTACTTACAACTCTTTTTGGGGCGTTTGGCAGGCTGGGCGAGCAGTTTGTGAGCTATGGCCAGGCCGACCAGAGTGAGGTCCGGCTCGATACGGTCCAACTCGGTGCACAGCGCCATGAACCGCGGCGCGAGGCCACCGGTGGCAATGACGACCGGCTTCGTCCGCTTGGGCCATTCCCGTTTGATGCGACGAACGATCCCATCGATCATGTCAGCTGCGCCGAGCACGACGCCAGCGCGAATGCACTCACTGGTGCGCGTCCCAATCACCAGCTCGGGCGCGATGAGCTCGGTTGCAGCAAGCATGGACGTCCTCTTGAAGAGCGACTCGCCCGCGATTTGCACGCCGGGTGCGATGACGCCACCAATGAACGCGCCGTCGGCGGTGATGCAGTCGAAGGTCGTTGCCGTTCCCATGTCCACGACAATGCAGTCGCAGTGGTGAAGCTGACTCGCCGCGAGCGTGTTGATGACGCGGTCGGCACCAACCGTGCGAGGTTCGTCCACTTCCAACCGGATCGGCAGGACCGACTTCGCGTCCACAACGAGCGGGCGCGCTCCGGCGATGCGTTGGCATGCATCTGAAAGCGCCGCTGTCGAGGACGGGACCACCGAGCCGATCGCCGCGCCGTGAACGCGATACTCATGCTTCGCACTGTCGAGAAGAGCGCGAAGCAGGATGTACATCTCATCCGGCGTTCGTGACGAATCGGTCGTGACCCGCCACCGCTCAACGACAGTGAGGCCGTCGCAGATTCCAATGGTCGTTTCAGAATTCCCAGCGTCGACGACAAGGATCATGCACCCTCCGGTGCCAACACAATTGAACCGCGTCGGAAAAGTTCGCGCCCCGACGCCGTCTCCACCACCAGCGCGCCATTCGCCGTGATTCCACGCGCGACGCCTACGGCGGGCTCGGTGAGGCGCGCGTCACGCAACATGTCTCGAACAGCGTAGAGCCGAAGCTCCTCGTCCGTCAGTTCGCCAACGCTGGCGCACGCTTCTGCCACAGGGCCCACAACGGCACGCAGCAGCTCACTCCGCAGCACGCCGGCACGCAACCCGATCCCACGTGGCTGATCGGCAGGGGGAACGAGATTTATCCCCACGCCGACGGCGACCCATTCCAGTTTCGCTTCCCGCCACCGCGCCTCCACCAGCACTCCACCCAGTTTACGCCCCTGCGAGAACAAGTCGTTCGGCCACTTCAGCGTAACGCGGCCCTCCGCGAATCGGTCCAGCGCGGTTGCCAGACAGAGGCCAATCCTGATGCTCAGGACGTCGAGGGCGTTCGTGTCTATGCCGCGATGAATCGACGTCGCCCAAAGCCCGCGACCGGGGTCGGAAATCCAGCGTCGACCAAATCGGCCCCTCCCGGCAAACTGATGCTCGGCGACCACCACCGTTCCTGACTCCGGCCCGCTCTGCGCCAGTCGATGCGCTTCGTCCATGGTCGAGCCTACCGTGTGGTGCACCACCATCCGTGGAGCGCCCACATGAGCGGCGAGCGCAACCGCGTCGAGTCCGTCGACCAGTACCGTCACTGCGAACGCGCCCACACGAGTCCGAGCACGGCAACGCCAAGCACCACGCGATAGACCGCGAACACGCCGAGGCCACGTTGCCGTACGTACTTGAGCAACACGGAAATCGCGAGCCAGCCGCTGAGCGCCGCTGCGGCCATCCCGACAAGCACCGGGGTAAGGTCAGGCGAGCGAAGCGCCTCCGGCGCTTTCAGCGCCGCCGCCGCCGCCGTGATGGGCATTGACATGAGAAAGCTGAACGTCGCGGCGCCACCGCGATCAAAGCCGAGCGCGCGCCCCGCCGTGATGGTCGCCCCTGACCGCGACACGCCGGGCACAATCGCGCATGCCTGCGCAAGACCGATGAGCACCGCATCGCGCCAACCCATTGACGCCAGCGGCCGACTCGTCGGCGAGCCGCGATCGACGACCCAGAGAATCGCCCCCATCACTATCAGGGCAGAGGCGGTCAACGCCGGCGCGCGAAAAATGGTCTCTGCCTGCTGCTGCAACGCGTAGCCGATCGCTGCGCCCGGAACTGTGCCGACTACCAGCAACCCCAAGCGACGCCCGGACTCACCTTCAAGACGGCGCGCCCGAATGGACGCGATCCCTCCGCGCGTGAGGGCAATCCACTCTGAACGGAAGTACCACAGCACCGCGGCCAGCGTGCCTATGTGAAGTGCGACATCGAACGCCAAACCGGGCTCTTCCCACCCGAACGCCCACGGCGCCAGCGAGAGGTGCGCCGAACTGCTGACAGGAAGAAACTCAGCGAGCCCCTGCAGGACGCCGAGCACAACGGCCTGAAACGTGGTCATTGGGCGCCGTGCGCCTTAGCTGGAGATCGATACCGGCGACTGATGCATCACAGCACTGACCGGTAGACCGCTTCGTAGCGGGACACGACATCGTCGATGCCAAACAGCGCGCGGGCCCGTTGTACTCCAGCTGCGCTCTGCCTTTCCCAGAGAGCGCGATCGGTAAGTAACTCCGCGAGCGCCGAAGCGAGCGCATCCGTGTCTCCCACGGGACGCAGCGCTCCGGTGACGCCGTCCTCGACTACTTCAACGATTCCACCGACGCCGGCGGCGACGACGGGTACACCGCACGCCATCGCCTCGAGCGCGCTGAGGCCGAAACTCTCGCGGTCAGTCGTCAGTATGTACGCGTCAGCGACCGCCAGCAGCGGGGCAACGGCGTCGATTCGGCCGAGAAAACGCACGTACTTGGCGACGCCTAGTCGGCGCGATTCCGCTTCCGCGACGTGGCGATCCGGGCCGTCGCCGACCATCACGAGGACGGCGGGAACGGTTTCGCGCAGTTTTGCGAACGTCGCGATGATATCACGCACGCGCTTCACCGGACGGAAATTCGAAATGTGCATGACCAATGGACTATCGCTGGCCAGCTCGCGCCTGAGCGTCGCATCGCGCCGCTCCGGTGTATAGACAGCCGGATCGATGAAATTCGGAATGACATCCACCCGGCCGTTCGCACAGCCGAAGGCGCGGATCGTCTCTTCCTTCAGGAACTCCGACACGGCGGTGATGCGATCGGACTTCTCGATGGAAAACTTCGTGATTGCGTGGTAGGAACTATCCTGGCCAACAATCGTGATGTCCGTACCGTGCAGCGTGGTCACGACGGGAATCGAGCGTCCGGATTCGGCGAGCATCTGCTTGGCGAGCCACGCACTCGTGGCATGTGGAATCGCGTAGTGCACGTGAAGGAGATCCAGGTCACTCTGTTGCGCGACCTCGTGCATCTTCACGGCAAGAGCCAGATCGTACGGCGGGTACTGAAAGAGCGGGTACTGGCCCATCGACACTTCATGGAACGAGACACGCGGCACGAACACCGGCAGCCGGAACGGTTGCTCGTAGGTGATAAAATGGACTTCGTGGCCTCGTGCGGCGAGCGCAATCCCAAGTTCCGTCGCGACTGCGCCAGACCCGCCATAGGTCGGATAGCACGTAATGCCGATCTTCACGTCATTTCCTCCGCTCGCCACCAGGCATCAGCCGCCGCCTCGGCGTCGGCGCCGCGCGGATCGACACGAGTCACGTCGGCACCTTCCAGCTGATGCCGGAACCACGTCCGCTGGCGCTTGGCGTATTGTCGGGTCCCGACAAGTATAGTCGAGCGGGCCTCGCTGATGCTCGTCTTGCCCAGTGCGACATTGCGAACCGCAGCATAGCCACACGCCTGCCAGGCCGGCGCGTCGGCGGGAACTTCGTCAGCGAGCATTCGCGCCTCTTCCACCCAACCGCGTTCGATCATGTCATCGATACGCTGTTCGAGCTGTGGCGCCAACGCATCAGCGGGATCAACGACGAACCAGCGGGCCCGATACAGCGGCTGCGTCGCCGCGTCACGATGCAGGTCGCTCAGCCGTCGTCCGCTCAGCAAGGCGACTTCGGCGGCCCTCAGGAGCTGCGTACGACCCAGGTGTGCGCGCATTGGATCGAGTTGCTCCACCCATTTTCTCAGATCGGATACGCCTAGTCCGCCAAGCAGATCGCTCAGCGCCGCGCGCCGATCTGAGTCGAGCGGTGGTTCCTGAAAGAATGGCGCTGTCAGTGCCTTGAGATAGAGGCCCGTACCGCCAACAATGACGACACGATCGGGACCAACCGCTTCGATCCAACGGACCGCGTCTTCGGACCAACGCGCCGCGGACCAACGCTCACCAGGGTCGGCCACGTCAATTCCGCAGTGCGGAATATGTGCTTGATCTTCGGCACTCGGCTTCGCGGTACCGATGTCGAAGCGCCGGTAGATCTGCCGCGAATCGGCGCTGATGATCGTCAGACCGTGCCGCTCAGCCAGCCCCATCGCGATCGCCGACTTCCCAGCACCTGTTGGCCCGCACACGATACGAAGCACCGACCCCTCAGCGCCGACCGAAGCGGCGCTCGAGTTCATCCCAAGTCAGCTGGACGATTGTGCTCCTGCCGTGAACATCGTGCGCTGGAAGTGTCGTTCGGGCGAGCGCCACGTAAAGCGCTCGCATTTCATCCGTCGCCAATACGTCGCCGGCCTTGACGGCGCCCTTGCACGCGACCGTAGCCGCCAGCCGCTCGTGTCGCGCCAACGTTGACGCAGACCGGTCACCCGCGAGCGTCGCCAGCGTCTCCCGGAGGCAGCGTTCCGCATCGAAGCGGGCGTGCGGCGACGGCACAGCATGCACAGCGATCGCCAGCCCTCCAAACGGCTCGGCCTCAAACCCGAGTCGTGTAAACAGGTCGCGATGCGCGTCGAATGCCTCGAACTCTGAAGGCGAGAGATGCAGCGTGAGCGGGAAGAGCAGCGCTTGAGACGCCACGTTCCCGCCCGCCATGCCGAGCATGAAACGCTCGAACAGCACGCGCTCGTGGGCCGAATGCTGGTCGATGAGCACGATCGCATCGCCTGATTCGAACATCATCCAGGTGCGTCGAAGTTGGATCAGCCGTGGAACCACAACGTCGCTTGCGGCAGCCTCGGGCGCCGCGGACGATGAACGCACCGCGGACGCCCCGACATCGTCGCTCGCGCCGAATCCAGCTGTCGGTGCAGTGGCGGGCGCACCGCCGCGAGGAGAGTCATCGTTGCTGCCCGCCCCATGCGTTTCCGCACCCGGCTCGGCGCGGAACAGCGGCGGTGAGTCGGCAGTGCCACCCCGGAGCGCCTCGATGTCGATGTGCGGTGCGGCCGAACTGACGGCACCCCGGGTGGTGAATGCGAACGTTTCTCCCGCACCAGTACCAAGCGCGTGGCGCACCGCGCGTTCGACAGCCCGTTCAACGGTCCAGCGATCACGGAATCGCACTTCGGCTTTGGCCGGGTGGACGTTGACGTCAACGTCCTGCACGGGGACCGTGAGTTCAAGCAGGATGGTCGGTCGCACTCCAGACGGAATCGTGGAGCGGTACGCCGCCTCCGCCGCGCGAACAATGCCGCCGTCGCGCACAGCCCGCCCGTTGACGGAAAGAAAGACGCGCCGACTGGCGAGACCGACGTCGGCGGGTCGCTCCACCAAGCCACTCACCCGGAATGGGCCGCTGACGTCATCCACGTCCACCATTGAATCCGCCGCGGCGCCCCAAATGGCACTCACGCGGTCGCGCAGCGACGTGGCCGGTGCCAACGCCATGACTTCGCGTCCGTTGTGCGTTGCGGACAGCCGCACATCGCGCCGAGCGAGCGCCGCAGAAGTAAGCGTGTCCTGAATCGCGCGCCACTCACTCCGAACACCTTTCATGAACTTGTGCCGAGCCGGCGTATTGAAGAACAGCGACTCAACTGTAACGGTCGTCCCCCGACGGCGGGCGACGGTGTCAACCAGCTCGCGCTTCCCTCCAACCACGCGCACGCGCGTGGCCTCGCCATCGGACGTTGCCGTCTCGATCTCCATTCGCGAGACCGATCCGATTGACGGAAGAGCCTCGCCGCGAAATCCAAAACTGGCAACGCCGACGAGATCCGACGCGGCGCGGATCTTGGACGTCGCGTGACGCTCCACAGCCAGCGTCGCGTCGGCGCGCTCCATTCCGTGTCCATCGTCCGCCACGCGCACCAGTGCGCGCCCGCCCTCACCAATCGTGACGTCGATTACGCGCGCCCCGGCATCGAGCGCGTTTTCAAGGAGTTCCTTGACGACCGACGCGGGTCGTTCGACAACTTCTCCGGCAGCGATCTGATCAGCCACTGCGGACGGGAGTACCGCGATGCGAAGTGCGGTCATGGAACGCGGAATCTCCTGCACAGGCGACGGGTGGTCAATTGTTCCCGAGGCGAGTAAGGCGTTCCTCTGGAATCCATCCCTCGCGCGCACCATCCAGCCTGATGTGCACCCAGAGGCCCTTTCGCGCGCGCACCGACGCAACCTCGCCGACCATCGGCGTAGCGCGCGCCTCGGCGCCGAGCGCTGGCACAGCCCTCAGGGGGGTTGGTGCCGTGACCACGACCAGCGTGTTCCCCTGCAGCGCGCGCTCAATCCGATATGCGCCCAGCAGTGCGGTGCCGCCAACGAACGTGGTCAGCAACCCCCTTCGCCACGCAGGGCGCCTGCGCCAACTCTGCCGAGCTGTTAGGCCCCACCCGACGATCCACATGAGCAGCGCTGCAGCAATCATCCAACGTCCGGGTAACCGCGGCACGCGCGCGAACCCAGACTCCTGCGGCGCGCGAACTTGCGACAACAGCGCGCGAAGCTCGGAGTTGGTCGGGTTGAGCCGCAACGCACGCTGCCAACCGACGACTGCCGTCGCCGTGTCGTGGGCAAGAAACGCTGAACTACCGAGGTTGGCCCAGGCGGCAACCGACCGTGGGGCTTCGCGCGCGGCATCGGCGAAGTACCGTTCGGCTCGTAGATAATCACCACCCGCATACGCCGTGCTGCCCATGGCGAATGCGTCTGCGGCCGTTCCTTGCGCAAAAACCGGCAGCGGCACCACTGCTGACGCGATGCACCACACGGCTACGACGGACGCTGATCGCATTGACCAGCGGATCGGTTGAACCAGCGGGAGCGCACAGGCCTCTGCGTCAACGATCCGCAGCGCTTCGCGAGCCTGCGCGGACCAGCCTTCGCCGTGCGACCAATCAGCCTGCGTGTCCGAAAAACAGGCGCTATCGAGCGCTTCCACTAACGCCTCGATCGCCGCCGCCGACTCGGCGGAAACACCGGATTTTCGCAGCGCCTGTGTCCACGCTCCGGGTGCCGTGAGCGCTGTGGCGTTGAGTCCGGTACGCGCACGTAGTCCTTCAACCAGCGATCGACGCGCTTCACGCACCGCATCATGATCGGCCCGATCTCCGAGCGCGGCCAGGCGTTGCTGCGGCGTAGGCGCCGGCCTGACGCGTCGTGGTCGGCGCGCAAACCAGATACCGAGCGCCGCCATGGGTCCCGTCAAAAGCAGCGCAATCACAAGGGGCGATGTGCCGATCGGGTCAGGAACCGCGTCACCGATTGCCGCCCGCAACGGGAGCACCATCGACTCCACCGGCGCCGTCACGCGACGGATCTCTGCGACGGCGTCGCCCGGCGCAACACGCACGTCGAACGGCGAACTCGATGCGGACTCATAGCGACGCGCGCGTGGATTGAAATACGTGTAGCGGAGCGCCGGGACGCGCTGGCCACCAGCCGCCATCGGCGTGACCAGCCAGTCAAACTCCTTCCAGCCACCGAGCAACGCGGGCGTCGAGTCAAGCCGGACGCGCTCGTCCGCGGTCACGACGGTTGCCCAATCGATTGTCACGCGAGGCCGTGGGAGCAGCGTAACGTTTCCCTGCCCCTCGATGCGCAGCGTCAGGACAAACGGTTCGCCTGCGCGCCCACGCGCTGTGTCGATCGAGGCCGACGCCCGCCAGACCCCGACTGCTCCAGCCCAGTCTGCCGGCCGGCCTGCGGTGGGTGGCTCGATCGCAACGAATGCCACGGCCTCTGAGCGCAGCGTGAAGTTCTCTTCCCGGCTGAAAAAACTCGCTGTCTGCGGCAGTGCGTAGGTCAGTCTCGCCTGCGGAATGGGATAGCGCCCGGGCGTGAGCGGGAAGAGGGCACGGCGAAAGACATGCGCCTCGTAAGGCCGCCCGTCCACGGTCGCAGACACCGACGGAACCGATTCGCGCAGGTCGTAGGAGAGCAGCGACCGAGTCTCCGGCGGCTGGAACTCCGGATTGCGCCGGATGCGTTGGCGCGTTTCCTGATCCAAAAACACACCGAGCTGGTACGTGGCCTGCTGTCCGACATAAACCGTCTCAGGTACGACCAAGGCGTGAAAGTCGACGCCTCGGGTTCGGTCGATTTTGGAGCGCGTCACCACCTCTGGGAGGGGCCGCGGCGCCCCACCCTGCAACAGCAACGCGACGCCAATCAGGGCGCCTACCAATCCTTGCCCCCCGGCGGTCGCTGCACGCGAGTGCCGGCCTGTTTGCGCGCCTGGGATTCGCGTTCATCGCGCGACGCAGCGGCCAACAATTGTTCCGCCTGCTGGCGCGACATGTTGTTCGGATTCTCCTGCTGCTGCTGCGCCTCGGGGGCTTGTTGAGGCGAGCTTTGCGGATCATCGCGTGAGCCGCCGCCACCGGCCTGCTCGCGCGCACGCAGCGCGAGCTCGTAGTTCCACTTCGCGTCGATGTCGTCCGGGTCCTCAAGAAGCAGGGCGCGATACGCAGCGATCGCTCCTTCGGCTGCGCGTTGCCGATCGGGCTCTTCGGGCCGTCGCGCACGCTTCAATCGCGCGAGCCCGAGGTTGAACAGCGCGCGGTTCCGCACATTTGCTTCGGGCGTCGCCGCTGCACGCTCCAGGGCCTCTTCGGCGGTGGGAAGCGAATCGGCGGCCAGCAATGCGGAACCGAGATTGTAGAGCGCCGATAGCCGCTCGTCACCGCCCTCAATCGCCAGCTTCCATTGTCGGGCAGCTTCGTCATACCGGCCCTGCTCGAACAGAGTTGCCGGGTTTTGCGCGAACGCAGGATTTGTGAAAACGACCGCAATGACCAGTGGAGCGGCAAAGCGCAGGATCCTTCGCGCGCGATTCCAGTTTCCACCGTCCGTTCGCCATGCGTCGAGCAACAGCAGAAGCAAGGCCGGAACGAGGAACCACTCAAGGCGGAGTGGACGTGAGAGTCCTTCTTCGACGTCGCGCTGCTCGGCATCCAGTCGCGAGAGCGCCTGCGACAGGCGCCCGCCGCGGTCTCCATCGGTCGCGGCAATGAACTCTCCGCCCGATGCCTCGGCCACCGCGCGCAGGAGCGTCGGATCGTAGCGCGTAATCACGACCTCCCCGTCCTGGTCACGCTTCTCCACAATTTCATTCCCTTCCCGGACCGGAATCGTGGTGCCTTCCTCCGTGCCAAACCCGACCGTCACGATGCTGATGCCGTCCTTGCCGGCCTCCTTTGCGGCGGCGATCGCGGCATCGTGATCATCGAACGCCTCCCCGTCGCTGAGAATGACGAGAACGCGGCTCGCCGAACCAGTTGCCGCACGCAGGAGCTCGACGCCCTGAATCACCGTAGGCGCAAGCGCGGTTCCACCCAGGCCAACGACATTCGGGTCGAAGTTGTCGAGAAACAGCTCGATGGCCCCGTCATCGGTCGTGAGCGGCGTGAGGATGTAGCTCTTTCCGGCGAAGGCGAGGAGCGCGTTACGGTCTCCCGGGGCAGCCGCACGGTAGCGGCGCACTTCCTGTCGCATTCGCTGGAGTCGACTGGGCCGTTCGTCCTCTGCCATCATGGAGAGCGAGGCATCCATCGCAATGGCCACATCCAGGCCGCGCTGACGAATGATCGTCGTTCCCTCGCCCCAACGCGGGCCGGCGAGCGCAATCGTCACGAGCACGAGAGCGGCCCCGAGGCGAGCGGCGCGCGCAATGGGAGCTTTCCGCACGTCCGCCGGCGCGAGCCGTGCGATGGCCGCCTCGGCGCCGAGCGCCGAGATGCGTTTCAGCCGGCGGCGATGCTGCCACGCGAACGACCCGGCGACGATTGCCGGCGCGGCGATCGCCGCGAACGCGACGGCTGGATGATCGACGAAACTCGTCACGGCACCGGCCCTCTCCACGCGAGGAGCAGCAGTTCGATCAGCAGGGCCGCGACAGCAATCCCCAGCGGCCATCGAAACAGTTCCTGATAGCGAACGTAGCGCTTGGCGCGGATCGGCGACCGTTCGAGTTGGTCGATCTGTTCATAGATGCGCTGCAGCGCGAGGCCGTCGCGCGCCCGGAAGTAGCGTCCCCCGCTCACCTGCGCGACGTACTCGAGGAGCGCGTCGTCAATTTCGACCGGCCGGTTTTCGTACCGCAGTCCGAACACGCCACGCCCCACCGGCACCGGAGCCATGCCTTCGCTTCCGACCCCGATCGTGTACATGCGAATCCCGAGCGCCGCCGCTGCGTTGGCAGCCGTCCGCGGATCGATCGTGCCTCGGTTGTTCACACCGTCGGTCAACAGAATGAGCACCTTCGAGCGACCCGGCGCATCGCGCAGTCTGTTCGCCGAAGTGGCGATCGCGGTCCCGATTGCCGTTCCGTCCTCCAGCTGTCCGGGTTGCAGATTGTCCACAGCCGCAAGCAACACGGGATAGTCCACCGTGAGCGGAACCTGCGTCAGCGCCTCGCCGGAAAATGCGACGATGCCAACCTGATCGACCGTGCGCGCGCTGATGAACTCCTTCACGCGTTCCTTGGCGACTTCGAGGCGATTGAGCGGCTGGAAATCCTCCGCCAGCATCGAGCTCGAAAGGTCGACGGCGAGAATGATGCTGATGCCGTCCGATTCTATCTGCTCTTCGCGCGCCCCCGAGCGTGGGCGGGCCACGGCAAGACACACTCCTACAATCGCGACGAGTCTCGCTGCCGCAATGGTCCGCGCGACCCAACGTCCGTGTGTGCGATCACGCGACAACAGGTCGACGCGCGAGAACAGAATCGCCGCAGGCCTCCGACGCCGTCGCCACCAGAGCCACGACGCCACCAGCGCCAAGAGCAGGAGCCACCAGGGCGCGCCGAAGTCGATCCGCCCGAATGGCGTCATCGACGCCTCGGGCGCGGGGGCCGTTCCATGGCGCGAAGTCTAGCCTCATGGGCGAGCTGTATCAGCGCCGTGATATCGCGCGCTTCGGTTGCAAGCACGGCTGACTCGTCGGTACCTACCGCCAGGTGAGCAAATCGCAGCTCCGCGTCACGAGCGAGCAGCGCTGCGACGCGCTCAGCGGGCACTGTGAGATCGGCCTGCCGGAGCGCCTCAGCCACCTCCGCCGCACCCATAGCAGGGTTCACGGAGGGAATACGCGCCGAGAGATACATCCTTAGCACGTCGACGTGGGCAATAACGTGGCGACCCGGTTCGCCGGCGCCTGCGAGGCCCATTTTTTCGAGTGCTGCAAAAGTCTTGCGGGCCTCCTGCCATGCGTCGGGAAGCTCGGCAGCTTCGGCCTCGTGCCTCAACGCGTGCCGATTCCTCAAATACCAGAGCAACCCTGCGGCAAGCAACCCGGCAAGCAGTAAATAGCGCCAACGACCGCTCGGCAACGGGACCGGCGCCTTTGCCTCACGCGGGACCTGCTGCGCGGTATCGGCTGGCAGGAGCGAGCGCACAACTACCGTCGGCGTTCCAACTGGGAACGAACGTTCGCGTCCGGCAACAGACACGACCACTGCCCCGAGGATGGGCCCCCTGCGTCCGGTATCCCACGCTACAAAGGTGTACACGGCCGTCCGGTCGATCATCTCTGCCGGCAGACCGTCTTCGATCGCTCTCGGGTCGACAGGGTCAACGCCATCAGCTGCCGGCGGCACGTCAGGAAAGCGGATCGTGGCGACCTTCGCGGCGCGCACGCGAACGCGAATCGTGAACCGTTCGCCCACCGTGACCGACTCAGGCGTCACGCTGACGTCGACGAGCGACTGACGCAGGTCAACCTGAGCACCAGCGACGGCAGGCACACAGCCGAGCACCAGCGCGGCGGCGCCCGCGCCGACCCATTTCGCGAACGTTCCGACGGCCGGCATCACCGTCTCCGGATGCGCCGTCCGCGAGTCTCGCGCGTGTTGAAGAACCGCAGCAGTGGCTCGGCCCAGCCGGATTCAGTGCGCACTACCACCTCATCGATGCCCAGGCGACGCAGCAGCTGTTGCCGCTCGACCCGCTCCTGATCGATCGCCGCGAGGTAGCGAGTCCTGACCCCGGGGTCACTCGTGTCGATTTCGACACGGCGGCCGCTTTCAGTGTCTACAAGGCGCGTCACGCCAAGATTCGGCAGCGTTCGCTCACCTGGATCGTCGAGCACGACTGCGACGATGTCGTGTCGTTGCGACAGAATGCGAAGCTGGCGTTCGATGCTGGGGGTGACGAAATCTGAAATCACGAAGACAATCGCGTGGTGTGGAAGCGCACGCGCGGCGTATTCTAGTGCCACCCCGAGATCAGTCGGTCGTCCCGATGTCGGCCATGCGAGCACGTCGCGCACGAGACGCAACGCGTGACGCCGTCCCTTTCGCGGCGGGACGACGTGCTCTGGTCGGTCGGAACAGAGGATGAGGCCAACGCGATCGTTGTTGCGCGTCGCGGTGAGCGCCAGCACGGCAGCGAGCTCCGCCGCCATGCCCTGCTTATCACGATCGCCCGTGCCGAATCGACTGGATCCGGAGCAATCGACGATGAGCAGGACGGTGAGTTCGCGTTCTTCCACAAAGCGTTTCACGAACAGCCGCCGCATTCGCGCGCTCACATTCCAGTCGATCGTGCGCACCTCGTCCCCCGGCTGGTACTCGCGCACCTCCGAGAACTCCATTCCCTGCCCCTTGAACACCGAGTGGTATTCGCCAACGAAACGCGAGTTGACGAGGCCGCGCGTCCGGAGCTCAATCCGCTTCACTTGCCGGAGAATATCCGGCGAGATCGCGTTCACGGTGACGGAATCTTCGCGAGCACGCGGTCGATCACTTCATCGCTCAGGACGTTCTCGGCTTCCGCCTCATACGTAAGGAGGACGCGGTGCCGCAGGACGTCTGGCGCCATCGCTCGCACGTCCTCGGGCGAAACGAATTCGCGACCGCGCAAAAAAGCATGTGCGCGCGACGCCTGTGCCAGCGAAATCGTCGCGCGTGGGCTCGCGCCGAATTCAATGAGCGGACCAAGCTCGGCGAGTCCAACCTCGGCGGGCGCACGCGTCGCATGCACGAGATCCACGATGTAGTTCACGATTCGTTCGTCGAGAAACATCGTGGATATACGGCCACGCGCGGCAAGGATCGCCGCCGGCGTTGCCACCGGCTTCACCGGAATCGCGGCTCCGCCGGCCATGCGCCTCATGATTTCCTTTTCTTCGTCGCGCGACGGATAGCCCACCCTCAGCTTCAGCATAAAACGGTCGATCTGTGCTTCGGGAAGCGGGTATGTGCCTTCCTGTTCGATCGGATTCTGCGTTGCGAGCACCAGGAACGGCTCTTCCAGAACGAAACTGGTGCCGCCGATAGTGACCTGCTTCTCCTGCATCGCTTCGAGCAGTGCCGCCTGGACCTTGGCCGGCGCGCGATTGATTTCGTCGGCGAGCACGATATTCGCGAAAATCGGGCCGCGTTTGACCGAAAACGTGCTCGTCGCCTGGTCGAACACTTGCGTGCCGATCACGTCTGCCGGTAGCAGGTCGGGCGTGAACTGAATACGGCTGAACCGGGTGCTCACGGTTTCCGCGAGGGTGCGCACCGTGAGGGTCTTGGCCAGTCCCGGAACTCCCTCGAGCAGCACATGGCCGCCCGTGAGCAGCGAGATCATCAGCCGCTCAACCATGGCATCCTGGCCGACCACGCGAAGGGCCACCTGCTGCAGGATGTCCTGCACGAGCGAATGATCAATGGCGTCTTGAGTCGAATCGGTCACGTTTGGCGAGCGGTAGAGGGAGAGGACGGTGGTTCAATCACTACAAAGTGCCGATCAACTGAAGTTCCCGCACTGTCAGGGGACGGAACTCACCACTCGGGAGCTTGCCGAGCGACACCGGGCCAAACCGCGTCCGGATGAGTCGTTGCACGTCGAGACCAACAGCTTCACATACGCGCCGCACCTCCCGATTGCGCCCTTCTGCAAGCGTCAACTCCAACCGCCAATGCCCGTGACCCTCGGACTCCACCGAGACATCTGTGGCCACGACCGGGCCGTCGTCGAGCTCGACGCCGCGACGAAGCGCCCGAATGGCCGTCTGAACATCGCCGGTGACCATCGCGACATACGTCCGCTCAACCTCCGAACTTGGATGGGTGAGGCGGTGCGCACCGACGCCATCGGTTGTAAACAACAACGCGCCCTCGGTGAGGTAGTCGAGGCGGCCCACGTACGTGAGCCCCGGGTCAGACGGAACCAGAGCAAAAACCGTTGGCCGACCTTGCGGATCACCCTTCGACGTCAACGTGCCCGACGGCTTGTTCAGCAAATACCACACTGGCTTTGCCGGCTGGGCGACGGGCTTCCCATCAAGTGTGATTGAATCACGGCCCGGACGAACGCTCTGCCCTACCGACGCAGTCACGCCGTTGACCTGGACGCGTCCCTCGGCGATGAGCAACTCGGCGGCGCGTCGCGACGCGACGCCGGCGCGTGCGAGCGCGCGCTGCAGCCGCATCGACTCTGTCAAGGCGCGCCGGTGGACACTGACTCCGCCTCCGCCGTTCCGGACACGACGGCGTTCGGCGAGCGCAAGGCGATCGCGAGCTCATCGATGCGAGGAAGCTCTTCGAGGTGCCGCAGTGCAAACTGTTCGAGAAAGAGAGGAGTGGTGCCGTAGAGCAATGGCCGGCCCAGTCCCTCACCGCGCGCCACGACCTCCACCAATCCACGCTCGAGCAGCGACTTGAGAATCGCGCCAACATCCACGCCACGAATCTCGCCAATCTCGGCGCGCCCGATCGGCTGTCGATATGCGATGATTGCCAACGTTTCGAGGGCCGCACCGGATAGGCGATGAGGCCGCACGGCCAACTGTGCGCGTTCGATCGCATCCGTGTATTCGGGACGCGTCAGGATCTGCCAGCCACCGCCCTGCTCCGCGAGTTCGACTCCGTGGCCATCCACGTTATAGTGCTCGCGCAATTCGTCGAGGGCGGATCGTAGAGCCGCCTTCGACGCTTTTTTGTCGAGGCTCGCGAGTTCTTCGGTCGGAATCGGCCGCGGGCTCGCAAAGAGCGCGGCTTCAAGCAGCTTCGCCAGCGAGTTCACGCCGAATCTCCACGTCAGAGAATGGTCGCGCCTGGGCGAGCTTGAGTTCGCTTCGCCGCGCGAGTTCGAGTAGCGCGAGCAGCGCCGAGAGGATTTCCCACGGCTCCGCGTTAGCCTTTACCACGTCGCGCCACCGCGCGTTGGCGCGAAGCACGAGCACCGCTCTGATGATCGCAATGGCGCCATCAACGTCCAACGCACGCGGTACTACCTCGTGGAGGCCGGGCGCACGCGCAGCGCGAACAACGCGGTCTACCGCGAGCAGCAGTTCTGCCAGTGACAGCGCGAGAGGAGCCTGTGGGGGAGCCATCAACGTCGGGGACCACGCGCGAGCAAACCGATTGCGTCGATCTTCGCCGAGCCGGTCGAGGACGTCCACCACCTCGCGCATCTGCTGGTACTCGAGGAGCCGCCGAACCAGTTCGGCGCGCGGATCCTCCCACCCCTCTTGGCTTTCGTGGCGAGGGAGAAGCATCAGCGCCTTGATCCGCAGCAGACGCGCCGCCATTTCCAGATACTCCGCGGCATCGTTTAGCGCGAGCTCGTGCATCTTCGCCAGGAATTGTTCGCAGATGCGTGCGATCGGGATATCGTAGATGTCGAGCTTCTCGTCGCGAATCAGCGACAGCAGGAGATCGAGCGGGCCGTTGAATTCACTGAGCTCAACGACAAATGTCGTCTGGCCATCGCCGGTCGCGCGCGGGGACGTCACGCGCCCCCCAGCAGGGACGCCCATCGACCCAGATCGACGTAAGGCGCGGCCAGACCCATCGCCAGGTCGTTGAGGAAGAACACCGGCGCCATCCACGCGTTCAACACTGGGCGCCCGAAGCTGAGCATGACGAAGACGATGATGAGGCCGTAGCGCCCGAATCGCTGATACGCGATGGCCGCCCGCATCGGAAGGAAATGCTTGAGTACGTGCGAACCATCGAGCGGCGGAATCGGAATGAGGTTGAATGCCGCCAACACGAGGTTGATTATGATCCCGTACAGCAACATGATCTGGACGAGCGACACCGAATCGGCGAGAAACGGCACAGCCCGTGCAAGGACCCCCAAGCCGATGACCACCGGAACGAGCACGACAGCCAGCACCATGTTGGTCGCGACGCCGGCAAGCGAGACGATGATGTCACCCCGACGGTAGTTGCGATACTTGCTCGGGTTGACCGGCACCGGCTTGGCGCCACCGAAAATGATGCGTCCGCCAGTGGCAGCGAACGTGACGATCGGCATGACCAGTGTCATCCAGAAGTCGAGATGCTTCAAGGGGTTCCACGTCAGCCGGCCAAGCGACTGAGCCGTGTCGTCACCCTGCTTCAGCGCCGCATACCCGTGCGCATACTCGTGTGCCACCATCGAGAACAGCAGCATGGGTGCAACCAGCAAGAAGAGGGAGAGCTTTTCCACGCGCGGGGCGATACCTCTGAAGTGGGCGGGAATCCCCGCGATTTCCCGAAAGGTAGAGCGAGCGGCCGAGTGAGTCAAAACCGTTGCCGCGCCTTGACTTTGGCCCCCTTCGGCCGGTAGCTTTTTCACCACTGTCCCGCGGCGGTTTCGCGGGATTTTCCATCTTCGGCCGCGACCTGTCGTCGCGCCACCGCCACCCCTACCGCAAGAGAGAACCGTCGTGCCACGTATCGCGTCAGCCAAGAAGAACATGAGGAAGTCCCGCGCCGCTGCTGAGCGCAACCGCGGGCAGCGCGCCGCCCTCCGAACGGCCGTCAAGAAGGCCCGTGCCGCTGACGCATCCGCCAGCGACAAGACGACTGCAACGAGCCTGCTCGATCGCGCCGCACGAAAGGGACTCATTCACGCGAACGCAGCCGGACGCCAGAAGAGCCGTATCGCCAAGTAGTCGTTGGCGCTGAAACACCGAGCGGGCCGCGACGACTATCGCGGCCCGCTTCGCATTCCGACATCGACTCCGGCTTCTAAAAAGCAGCCAACTCCCCACCGCAGCGTTCGCAGTACCACTCGGTTGGAAAGTTCAGCGTTCCGCACTCCTGACACTTGAGCGACCGTACCGCCTGCGACGTGCGCGGCGTGGGCGCGCCGAGTGGCGATGACTTCTCCTCGACCGTGTTGCCTGACTCAGACTCGGTCGCGGATTCGGCGAATAGTGGCATGGCTTCCGACTCCGCTGATTCGGCATCCGCTCCCGTCGGCGTTCCGGCGACCGACCGGAGGAACGCCAACTCATCGAAACTTTTCTCCGGGGGAGTCGATCCAGCCCGTGGTGATTCGGCGTCGTCACCGGATTTCACTGGTCCTTCGTTCGGCCCGGCGCTTGCCCGATCCTGCGAGTGCGAGGCGTCGCCCGTATCGAACGCCTGCAGCGGAGTCAACTCCGCAACCGGCTCTTCCGACGCCCCATCGAACGGCGCAATATCGGCGGCCGGCCGGAACGACCAACTCTGGGCTGACTCCCGGGACGCACCATCCTCGCTCGGCGCGCCAAGTTCCGGCTCGCCATCGCTGGCGGATGCCTCTGGGTCCAACTCTAGAGAGTCTGCCGATGCCACGGCATCGCTCCCGTCATCGCCGCCGGATTGGGCGAGGTCGTTCTCGACTGCAGCGACCGCAGCCCGTTCCACCGATGCGCGGGCAGGCACGGAAACTTCTCTGACGTTACGCAGGAGTTCCTGAAGATCAGAAAGCTCACGGTCCGT
This sequence comes from Gemmatimonadota bacterium, assembly GCA_027622655.1. Classification (GTDB taxonomy): domain Bacteria; phylum Gemmatimonadota; class Gemmatimonadetes; order Gemmatimonadales; family Gemmatimonadaceae; genus Fen-1231. Next base: position 37,906 of record JAQBYI010000023.1, read on the forward strand.
GTTCTCAAATCGAGACCGGCGCTCGGCGATCGCCGCATCGAGTTTGGCGCGCGCCGAATTCCATTCCTTCTCGGAATACTCGCCTACCAGCGCGCGCAATTCGGATTCGGCGCGCTCATCAGTTCTCTCCGTGACATCGGCGTGCTCCTTCGCGAGTTGTTCTTCGAGCTTGGACACGAGTTCACCGATGGTGTCGCTTTCGGACGACAGCTTGGCCCGCACGGCGCCGAGCCGCTCGGTGTAGTCCGCGTGGACTCGAGTGTACACGTTTTCGGCAGCGCCATCGCGGCGCGCTTCGAGTTGGACCAGCCACGCTTCGTATTTCTTTCGTTCCGCAAGCAGAGCTTCGACTTCGAGCTGCTCTTTGGAATGCGCTTCCGTCATCGTTCAGGACCTCCGGCGTCGCCGGTACGTCGGCCGGCGCTCCGAGGGCGCACGCCGCCGATCCGCGCGCGCTCCAATGCTATGACGTCGCGGTGACCTAATTCGGTCACGCCTCCCAAAATATGCGCAGTGACCAGAATACGCGCAGCCTGCTCGAGCGACTCCATGAGATTGGTCGCGTCCGCCAAGGTTGTCCCGACCGCCACGGCACCATGATTCGCGAGCAAGACGACGTTGGCCGTCTGGAGCGCATCTGCAACCACTCTGCCAAGTGCAACGGTGCCAGGCATTTCAAAGGCCACGATCGGCACGTGCCCAATAACGCCGGCCAGTTCGGCAAGAGCGCCTGCTGGCATCGCCACACCAGCGACTGCGAACCCCGTCGCAGCAGGTGGATGCGCGTGAACGATCGCCCCGACGTCAGGCCGCTCAGCGTAGATGGCGAGATGCATCGCCAGTTCGCTTGAGGCGCGCACCGCCGGTTCCCTGGCCTCTCGCACGCGGCCGGGCGAACGACGCACTTCTGCTATATGGAACGACCACAAACTCCGACGGGGCCAGGCCAGCCTTTGCGCGGCCGGCGGGCGTAATAACGATCCGACCGCCGGCGATCCGGGCCGACACATTTCCCTCAGCTCCGGCAACGAGGTGGCGATCGTCAATCCGGCGGCATGCGCGACCGATGCCGCTGCGGGCTGCGCGCTCCGACGGCCAAGCCATGTCAGCTGGCGTCAGCTGGCGCGGAACACCACGCGCCCGCCAACGATCGTGCACGCCGTCCGCCCGGTAAGCGTCATCCCGGCGTACGGCGTGCTGCGCCCCTTCGTCCGGAAAGCCGCGGGGTCGACGACCCATTCCTTACCCGGATCAAACACGGTCACGTCAGCAAGCGCACCCCGGGCAAGCGTACCGCCGGGAAGGCTGAACAGTTTCGCAGGAGCACACGACATGCGGTCGATCAACGTTCCGACAGAGAGAACGCCCGTCTTGACCAGCCAGGTGATGTTCACCGCGAGGGCCGTTTCGAGACCGACGATTCCGTTTGGTGCATCAGCGAACGCGCTCTGCTTTTCATCGTGGTGATGGGGAGCGTGATCGGTGGCGAGCACGTCGATCGTGCCGTCGCGCACGGCGTCGCGCACAGCCTCGACGTCGACCGCGGTGCGAAGCGGCGGGTTCATCTTGGCGTTTGTGTTGTAACCCTCGACCGAATCTTCAGTGAGCGAAAGATGATGCGGGCACGCCTCGGCGGTTACGCGAATACCGCGGTCCTTTCCCCACCTGATCAGCTCTACAGAGCCCTTGGTGCTCATGTGGCACAGATGGACGTGCCCGCCAGTGAGCTTCGCGAGGAGGATGTCCCTGATGGCCATGATCTCCTCGGCCTCGCACGGGATGCCGCGCAAGCCGAGGCGAGCGGATACGATTCCCTCGTTCATGGCGCCGCCGGCTGACAGCGTGGGATCCTCACAGTGGTCGGCAACCGGAATGTTGAATGCGCGCGCATACTCGAGGGCCGTGCGCATCAGCTGAGAGCTCACGACCGGCCTCCCGTCGTCACTCACGGCCACGGCACCAGCACCGACCATCTCGCCGAACTCAGCCAAGCGCTCGCCGTTTTGCCCGATTGAGATCGCGCCAATCGGGTAGACGCGCGACGCTTCAGCCGCCCGGCCCTGCTTCAGGACGAATCCTACGGCCGCCTGATTGTCGGTGACCGTGTCTGTGTTGGGCATGGCACAGACGGCCGTAATCCCGCCCGCCGCCGCTGCACGGGCTCCAGTCGCGATCGTTTCGACGTCCTCGCGTCCCGGTTCACGCAGGTGGCAATGCACATCGATGAACCCCGGCGCCACGACGAGGCCGGCACAGTCAATAACCTCAGCGCCGTCCGGCCGACCGAGCGTTCCACCTACGGCCTCGACCTTGCCGTCACGCAGGAGCACATCGCCAACAGCGTCAACGCCGGTGGACGGATCGACTACGCGACCGCCAGCAAGCACAACATCGCGCACCGTCATGCTCCACCTTTGGCGGCTTCGGCGAGCTGCGGAGAATTTCCGGCGAGCAGATAGAGGACAGCCATGCGTACGGCGACTCCGTTCGTCACCTGATCGAGAATGACGCTATGCGGCCCATCCGCGACGTCGGAATCGATTTCGACACCGCGGTTCATGGGACCAGGATGGAGAATGAGGATGTCGCGTGGCGCGCGGCCAAGCCGCTCACTCGTGACACCAAAGACTCTGTTGTACTCGCGCAATGACGGGATGTAGCCGCCGAGCATTCGCTCGAGTTGCAATCGAAGGACGTTGAGCGCGTCGGCCCATTCGATCGCGGCTTCGATCCGATCGAACACAATGACGCCCATTTCGGCAATCGCTCTCGGCAGGAGTGACCTCGGCCCGCAGACAGCCACCTCGGCACCGAGCTTCTGGAGACCCCAGATATTCGAGCGAGCCACACGGGAATGCAGCACGTCGCCGCAGATGCAGACGCGACGGCCGGCGAGTGATCCCCATCGGTCGCGAAGAGTTAGGAGGTCGAGCAGTCCCTGGGTCGGATGCTCGTGTGTCCCGTCGCCGGCGTTGATCACGTTGGACTCGATCCGTTCGGCGAGAAAGCGGGCGGCACCCGAAGAACCGTGGCGAACGACGACCATGTCGATCTTCATCGCTTCGAGGTTTCGCGCGGTGTCGACCAGCGTCTCGCCTTTCTGAATGCTCGATCCGGCCGACGCCACGTTTACGGTATCGGCCGACATCCGCTTTTCCGCAAACTCGAACGAAATGCGCGTCCGCGTGGACGCTTCGAAGAACAGATTGACGATCGTCGCGCCGCGCAGCGTCGGGACCTTCTTGATCGTTCGTTCCGAAATCGCTTTGAGCGGAACCGCCGTGTCCAGAATGAGTGAAATCTGCTCGGCGGAAAGGTGCTCAAGTCCGAGCAAGTCCTTGCCGAGCGGCGACGTCACTCGCCGACGCCCTCGTCGAGCACAACTTCATCGCGGCCGTCGAGTTCGGAAATGAAGACGTCCACCCGCGACGTCGCGGGCGCTTCGATGTGCTTGCCCACGATGTCGGGTTGAATCGGCAGTTCACGGCCACCGCGATCAATGACAACGGCCAGCCCGATATGCGCCGCGCGGCCGAAATCCGCCAGCTCGTTCAGGGCGGCGCGCACAGTGCGTCCAGTGAAGAGCACATCATCGACAACGATGATATTCTTGCCGTCGATGGCGAACGAAATGTCGGTCCGGCCAACAACCGGCCGTGGGCCGATCGTCTGGAGGTCGTCGCGATAAAACGTGATGTCGAGAGCACCGCGGGGAACCGTCACGCCCTCGCGATCAGCGATGACGGCCGCGATCCGGTCGGCGACCTGAACGCCGCGCCGTTGGATACCGATGAGGACCAGGCCATCGGTTCCGTCATTCCGTTCCACAATTTCATCGGCCATGCGCGCCAGTGTGCGCTCGAGCGCGCGCGCGTTCAGGACGATCGAACGGGAAGGAGCCATTTCGAAAAGGAAATATGGGCCGGAGCGCACGTGAAATACAGCGTGGGCGGCCAATACCCTTGCGGCCGGAGTGGCAGACGCAGCAAGGCTCGCGGAGCCCGGGCGTCGGGGCTGAGCCTTGGGCGCAGCGAGTGCCTCAGGTGCGGCCTATGCGGCGGCGCTGTCGGTAGCCCTAGCGACGCGATTGAGGTAGACCTTTTCGCGCCCGGCGCCCAGTGGCTTGCGCTCTATAGGCAGCGTGATGGTTCCAATCAAATCACCGTGCGCGTCAAGCACGCAGAACGTACCGCCCGATGTGACGATGATACTTGGATCGTTTTCTGTGCAAATCATTGGCTATCCCTGACTGATGGTCACAGGATTAGACACCGTGTGAGTGTCCAGGGTTTGCCGATTTCGCAACGAATCCGTAACAACAGCACGATCGGGCCGGAGTCGAACTACGGACGGGGTGGGATTCGAACCCACGGTACGCTATGAACGTACACAAGCTTTCCAGGCCTGCGCCTTAAACCACTCGGCCACCCGTCCCCACTTGCCCATTAAGTCCGCTATGCTCCGCGGCGCGTCGGCCGGTGATGCAGGCGGAGGATTGCGACGGACAGGGTGAGATTCGAACTCACGATACCGTTGCCGGTACGCCGGTTTTCGAGACCGGTGCCTTCAACCACTCGGCCACCTGTCCAACACTCAACTACAGCATCAATAAATACCCGTCGCGTAAGGCGTAGTCAACGCAGAACTGGTGTGAGCGTCGCCATATTGAGTCTCACGTCTCTCCGAGCTGCTGACCGCATATGATCCCCACCCCGTCGTCAGAAGTCATCTACCTCCTGCTCGTGTTCGGCCTCTTCGTAGTGCCGAAGATGCTGCAGAGATTCCGCCTGCCGAGCGCGGTGACGAGCGTAGTCCTCGGTACCGTGATCGGCTTGGCCACGCAATCGTTCGCCGACGATCCGACCATCAAGCTCTTTTCGACGCTCGGCATCGTCGCGCTCTTCCTGTTCGCCGGCCTGGAGGTCGATTTCACCGAGCTGAAAGAAGCGCGCGCGGTGCTGATGGAGCACGTCGCCATTCAGCTGGGGTTGTTGGCGCTCGTCACGTGGCTGCTCACGGCGACGCTGATTCCGTCTACGCGCATCGCACTGCTCGTCTCCCTCGCGGTGGTAACCCCGTCCACGGGGTTCATTCTCGATTCGCTGGCACAATTCGGGCTGACGTCGCGCGAACAATTCTGGGTGAAGTCCAAGGCGGTCGCGACCGAGATTGTTGCGCTGGCCGTGCTGTTCGTCGCGCTCCAAAGCCAAACGGCTACCCAGCTCGGCATCGCGTCGGTGGCGCTCGTTGGGCTGATTCTCGTCGTGCCGCTCCTGTTTCGCTTCTTCGCCGCCGTCATTCTCCCGTACGCTCCCAAGTCCGAGTTCGCGTTTCTCGTGATCGTGGCGCTGATCTGCGCGTTCGCGACCCGCAATCTTGGCGTGTACTACCTCGTGGGAGCGTTCGTCGGCGGCGTGGCGGCCCAGCGGTTCCGCCGAGAGCTCCCGTCGCTCACGTCGGACACGATGTTGCGCTCCGTTGAGGTGTTCGCATCGTTCTTCGTGCCATTCTACTTTTTCGGCGCCGGCCTCAAACTCAGCGCTGAGGATCTCTCCATCGTGGCCGTGTTCGGAGCCATTGCGCTATTGGGCGTCGTGCAGCCGCTCCGGCTGCTCAGCGTCGCCCTGCACCGCCGCCTGTCGCTCAAGGAAGAGTGGAGCGCCACGATGCGGGTCGCGACGCCGCTGCTCCCGACGCTGGTGTTCACGCTGGTACTTGCCGAGATCCTGCGGGAGCGATTCGTGACGCCGACCTGGCTGTTCGGCGCGCTTACACTCTACGCCATCGGAGGCACGCTCATTCCCGGATTCTCACTTGGCGCTGCGGCTCCGGATGCAGACCTGATCGAACCGAACACCGAAGCACTTCCGGGCGAAGCGCCGTTGGCTCCGACGACTGCAGCGCTCATGTCGGCCACGCTGACGCGGCGCGACGCTTCAGCGCCGATCGCGGAAGAACGCCCGGAGTAGCGCCGTCGACTCGTCGGCGAGCACGCCGGCCAGCACTTCCGGTGAGTGATTGAGTCGGGGGTGGCGCAGCAAATCTTCGACAGATCCGGCCATTCCTGCCTTCTCATCCCAGGCACCGATCACCACACGCTGCAGACGCGCGAGGACGATCGCCCCGGCGCACATCGCACACGGTTCGAGGGTTACATAGAGCGTGCAGTTCTCGAGTCTCGGGGTACCGAGCGCTGTGCAGGCCGCGCCGATGGCCGCGAGTTCCGCGTGCGCAATGGCGCTTCCTGTGGTCACGGCGTTGGCGGCCCGTGCAACGATTCGGCCCTCACACACGACCAGAGCGCCGACGGGGACTTCCCCGGATTCGGCAGCGGCGGCGGCGAGTTCGAGCGCATCGCGCATGAAGCGCTCGTCATCGGGACGCCCTGCGACTGGTTCGGAACGTGTCACCGGGATCAATTCAGTTGAGGTAGCGATACTAGCGTATAAAAATAAAGCGCCGGCCCCGCGGGACGCCATGAACAGTGGTGACGTTGACGCTCTGCATTACCGGTCGCGACCTTTGGCTGCCCCCTGCCCCGCCTCATGAAACGCTCTGCCCTGATTGTACTCGCGCTTACGCTCGCCTGCAGCGGAGGCTCGACCAACCCGCCCGGGCCGAAGCCGGTGGCAACGGTCAGCGTTGTCGCGCCGTCAACGACGGTGCTGGTTGGCCAGCGGGTGGAGTTTTCGTTCGCGGCGTTTGACGCGAGTGGCGGCGCCGTATCGGGGAAATCAGCAACCTGGACATCGTCGGCACCGGAGTTCGCATTCGTCACGTCCACCGGCGTCGTCACGGGCGTCGCCGGTGGAGTCACCACGATTACGGCGAATGTGGACGGAAAGACTGGCAGCCAGCTCATCACCGTTACGACCGCGAGCGAAGCGTGCTCGACCACACCCCCCCTCGCACTTCAGCTCGGCGAGGCGCGCGTGTTGAGCGGCGCAGAGCGATCGAACATTTGCCTGCTCGGCGGTGCTCCGGTGAATGAGTATCTCTTGCTTGCGGTCAACAACAGCCTCGACACCACCGGCAAGACGCTGGCGACGTCGTTCAGCGCTACCGGAACCGCGCCAGCGATCGGTGCTCCCGCAGCCTTGGCGCGATTGGCTGCACCTGGATCGCCAATCAAGCTCCAGCGGCGCCCCGGCCGAGACCACGCATTTGACTCAAGGCTGCGCCAAACAGAGCGGACTGAGCTGGGGCCGCGGCTGCGCGGAGGCGGACGCACCGCCGCGTACTCGCGAATGCGCGCAGCGGCCGTCACTCGGCAGTCAGAAGGCGGCGGTGCTTCGTTGAAGGGAGTCACCGGGGTACCTCCCGTTGGAACTCTGGTGACCCTCAACACGCGCTCGAGCTCGTCGTGTTCGAACCCGACGTTGAATACCGGGCGCGTCGTTGCCGTGGGCACTTCGTCGATCATTATCGCGGACACACTCGCTCCAGCCGGCGGATTCACTACAGCTGAGTATCAGGGATTCGCCACCACTTTCGACACGCTTGTGTTCCCGCTTGACACCGCAGCGTTTGGGGCGCCGAGCGATCTGGATGCCAACGGGCGCGTGGTCATCTTCTTCACCCAAGCGGTGAACCAGCTCACCGCGCCGGGCGCGAGTTCAGTCATTGGCGGCTTCTTCTTCGCACGGGACCTATTTCCCGTTGCCGGCGCGCCGGGTCTCCAGGCGTGCCCGGCCAGCAATGAAGCCGAGATGTTCTACGTTCCGGTTGTCGATCCGGCGAGCGTGTACAACACGCAATTCAAGAACAAGGGAACGATGCTGGTGGATCTTCTCGGCACGTTGGCCCACGAGTTCGAGCACCTGATCAGCGCCGGACGCCGGGCGTACGTGAACAACGCCGACGATTTTGAGAGCGTCTGGCTGAGCGAAGGGCTGGCCCACCTCGCGGAGGAACTGCTCTTCTTTCGCATCAGCGGATTGTCGACACGGGCCGATATCGCCCTGTCTCAAATCAATAACGCGGCCGTCGTCGCAACGACGAACGCGTACCTCGCGGACAACTTTCTTCGACTGGGCGAATACCTGAAGGCGCCAGACGCGTTCTCTCCGTACGCCAACAATGATGAGTTGGCCACGCGCGGCGCAGCGTGGCAATTTCTGCGCTACGCGATCGATCTTGGACCGGGAAACCAGAACAACTATTTGCGGGCACTGGTCAACGCAAAGACGAATGGAATGGCGAACCTTGCGGCCGTGATCGGGCCGCTCTTTCCCGGCGGGATTACGACGGCGTTTCGGTCATGGGCCTTGGCCCAGTTCGTCGACAACACCGGCCTGACCGCGGATCCCACCCTGCAGTTTGCCAGCTGGAACTTTCGGAGCGTGCTGACAAATCAAATCGGGTTCACGGGGTTTCCCCTCAAGCCGCGAGCACTCGTCAACGGCGGAACGCAGAGTTTCACGTTGCAAGCAGGCGGCGCAGCGTACATGCGATTCCGGGTGAACCCAGGCGTCGCCGCGTTCGTGCTTCCAGTAACGCTTCCGGCCGCGGTCGACCTCGTGCTGGTGCGCACGCAGTAACGCACGCAGTAACGCACGCAGTAACGCGGGCCGCGCTCAAACCTTTTCGAACGCCAGCTTTGTACCGTCCGGCACGGCGCGGATATGGTCACCTTCCACAAAGCGACCGTCCAGCACGGCGAGCGCGAGCGGATTCTGCAGCATTCGCTGGATCGCCCGTTTGAGCGGCCGCGCACCGTACGCGGGGTCATAGCCTTCGCGGGCGAGCAGCGCGCGCGCTTCCGGCGACAGCTCGATCGTGAGTTTCTTGTCGGCGAGGAGCTTGTCCATTCGCTTGAGCTGCAGCTCGACGATCGATCCAATCTGATCCTCGCCCAGCGGGTGGAACACAATCGTGTCGTCCACGCGGTTGAGGAACTCCGGGCGGAACTGTGCGCGAAGCGCCAACAGGACGTCGCGTTCGACCTTATCCCAATCCGGCGAACCGGAGGCCTCCAGTATCGCATGGCCACCGACGTTCGACGTCATGATGATGACGGCATTTCGGAAGTCGACCGTCCGTCCCTGTGAGTCAGTCAGGCGCCCATCGTCGAGAATCTGCAGCAGGATATTGAACACGTCTGGGTGTGCTTTCTCGATCTCGTCGAACAGCACGACGGCATAGGGGCGCCGACGGACGGCCTCAGTGAGCTGGCCGCCCTCGTCGTACCCGACGTAACCCGGAGGGGCGCCGATCAACCTCGAGACCGCGTGCTTCTCCATGTACTCGGACATGTCGATGCGCACCATGGCCTGTTCGTCGTCGAACAGGAACTCAGCAAGAGCGCGCGCCGTCTCGGTTTTGCCTACGCCGGTGGGGCCGAGAAAAATGAATGATCCGATTGGCCGGTTCGGGTCCTGCAACCCGGCGCGCGAACGGCGCACGGCATCGGCGACGGCGAGCACCGCCTCAGGCTGCCCAATCACCCGTTTCGCAAGTTCAACGTGGAGCTTCACGAGCCGTTCCTTTTCGCTTTCCATCATGCGCATGACGGGAATGCCCGTCCACTTTGCCACGATGTCAGCGATGTCGTCTTCCGTTACTTCTTCCTTGAGGAACCGCGCGCCACCCTCCTGCTGCGACGCAAGTTTCGCTTCGGTGTCGCGCAGTTGCTGTTCGAGCTTGGGGATCGCGCCGTACTGAATTTCGGCGGCCTTGCCGAGGTCACCCGCGCGGGTTGCCTTGTCGGCTTCAGTGCGGCCTTCCTCGATCTGCTGCTTGAGCAAGCCAACGTCGCCCAACACCTTCTTTTCGTTCTGCCACTGAGCACGCATGGCGTTGCTCTTTTCTTTGAGCTCGGCAGCCAGCCGTTCAATGGCCGTGCGCCGCTCTATTGACGCGGCGTCCTTTTCCTTTTCAAGCGCCGTTCGCTCGATCTCCAGCTGGATGACACGCCGTTCGACTTCGTCAATCTCCTGTGGAAGCGAATCGATTTCGATGCGCAAGCGCGAGGCTGCCTCGTCGATGAGGTCTATCGCCTTGTCTGGGAGGAATCGGTCGCCGATGTACCGGTTCGATAGCGTCGCGGCCGCGACAACTGCGCTGTCCGTGATGCGTACGCCGTGGTGGGACTCGTAACGCTCCTTGAGGCCACGCAGGATGGCAACCGTATTCTCGACGGTTGGTTCGCCGACAAACACCGGCTGGAACCGTCGTTCAAGCGCCGCGTCCTTTTCCACGTGCAAGCGGTACTCATCGAGCGTGGTCGCCCCGACGACACGCAGTTCGCCGCGCGCGAGCAGCGGCTTCAGCATGTTGCCGGCGTCCATGGAGCCCTCAGCCTTTCCAGCGCCGACAATAGTGTGCATTTCGTCGATGAACACCACGAACAGCCCGTCACTCGACGTGATTTCCTTGAGCACCGCCTTCAGGCGCTCTTCGAATTCGCCGCGGAACTTCGCCCCCGCGATGAGCGCGCCAAGGTCGAGTGCGACGAGTCGTTTGTTCTTGAGCGACTCCGGCACGTCGCCGTTGACGATGCGCTGCGCGAGACCTTCGGCGATGGCCGTCTTGCCCACGCCCGGCTCGCCAATGAGGACCGGGTTGTTCTTGGTTCGTCGCGACAGCACCTGGATTACGCGACGGATCTCCTCGTCGCGACCGATGACGGGATCGAGCTTCCCCTTTCGGGCCGCCTCGGTGAGGTCACGCGTGAATTTCTGGAGCGCCTGGAACTGATTCTCCGGCGTTTGGTCCGTGACGCGGTGGGCGCCCCGCACAGCCTTGACCGCCTCGGCCAGACCCTTCGTGGTTACACCAGCTGCCTTGAGAATCACTCCGCTTTCGGCACCCTTGGTTCCGGCAAGCGCGAGCAGGAGATGCTCGGTCGACACGTATTCGTCGTCCATAGCCTTCGCCTGTTTTTCCGCCCCGTCGATGACCGCGTTCATCTCGCGGGATAGCGACGGATTGGCATCGCTCTGCTTGGGATAGCGCTCAATCTCGGCATCGAGTGCAGCGCGCAGCGCCGGGAGCTTGACGCCTAGCTTCTGCAGAATGGGCGTGACGATTCCTTCGTCCTGATTGAGCATGACGCGAAGCAGATGCACGTCGTGCGCGACAGGATTGCCGCTCTTGCGCGCGAGACTAACAGCCTCGTTCAGCGCTTCGGCGGTTTTGACAGTCAGGCGATCGGGATTAATCACGGAGTTGGTATTGGTGGCGGGTGCGGAGGCAATCCGCATTCGGTGTTCGGACCAAGCAAGAAAGCAAGTTTCGCTCCATGAATCGTACGCCAAACCGACAGCATATGTGTCGGCCGGACCCATTCCGCCTGTCGGGATGGCGGGTAGGCTGGAATACTGCAACCGCGTTGCAGGGTATGGAGGCTTGACGTGACGAATCGGATCGTCAATCGTTTTGTTCGTAGCGCGCTCCGGTGCGGTACGGATTTACTGTGTTGCCCCCCAACTTTTGGAGATTCGATGCGAAGGTCTCTGATTCTTGTGGTAGCCGTGCTCTTTGCGGTGCCAGCCGTAGCGCGGGCGCAGTGGGGTTACGGATGGCTTGGCGCAGCCGCGTCGATCCCAACCGGCGACGCCGCTGACGCTCTCGAGACAGGCTTTCTGGGGATTGTCGGCGTCGGGATCAACGTCAAGTCAATGAAGGGTGTGTCGGTACAGGGAGAGGGTCTGTTCGGTTCGCGCGGCGACGGATCTTCGACTCTGGCCGGGTTCCTGGGCAACCTCGCCTACGAATGGAATGCTGAGGCCAAGCTCCATCCGTATGTGTTCGCGGGTGTCGGTGTGCTGGTGTCCAAGCCAAAGGGCGGCAGTTCGAATTCTGAGGGCGCCTATCAAGCCGGCGGCGGATTCTCGTACATGGCGCAACCGAAACTCAACATCTGGGCCGACGTTCGCTACCTGGGCAGCGGAAGCGACGCGACGAAAATGAATTTGAGGGCAATCGCTGCCGGCATTTCTATGCCGTTCGGTACCGGCGGGATGTAGTCCGTCTAAACGTTCACCACGCGGCCACCTGCACGTCGGGTGGCCGCGTTCTTTTCGGGGCACCTCAGTTGAATGGTGCCGCTCCGGCTAGTTGCGTGCTAGGCTTCAAGCCATGCCAACCCGACTTAGCGCATCACTCGCATTTGCCGCGGCAGTCGCCACAAGCCTCCTCGTAACGCCGGCGGCGGTCGCGCAGGGCGCGACGGTGATAGTCTCGCCCGACTGGCTCGCCGCGAATCTCGACGACCCAAAGCTTGTGGTCATTCACGCAGCCGCGCAGAAGCGCGACTACGACGCAGGCCACGTGCGCGGCGCCCGGTGGCTCCCGTGGACGGCGTACACGGTTTCAATGCCGGGCGGGCTCTCTGTCCAACTGCCGACGATGGCTCAGATGGACTCGGCGCTCGAGGCGATTGGCGTTCGCGACGACTCGCGCATCGTGATCGTCGGCGGACCTATTCAGACGTCGGGCCGCCTCTACTTCACGCTCGACTATTTCGGACTTGGCGCGCGCACTTCGCTTCTCGACGGCGGGATCGGGGCGTGGCGCGACGCAGGACGGGCCACCGAAACGACCGAGTCAGCGGCTCCTGCTAGCGGGAACGTGACACTTACTCCCAACCCGTCGAAACTCGCCGACGCGGCCTGGGTCCACGCGAACGGCTCAGTACCGGGCGTGTCGCTGCTGGACGCGAGGCTTCCTCAGTTCTACACCGGTGAGTCGGCGGGATCGCAGCCGCGCGCAGGGCGCATCCCGGGCGCCAAGAGTATTCCATACTCAGCCACCGTTGACGCGTCGAACTTTTCACTCGATCCGATCGCTCTGCATCGCCTGTTCGATGCCGCAGGCGCGGAACGCGGCAACAAGGTTGTCACCTACTGCCACATCGGAATGCAAGCCACAGCGCTGTACGTCGCGGCGCGCATCCTCGGCTACGACGCGGCCGTCTACGACGGATCGTTCGAAGAGTGGAGCAGGAAGCCGGAACTCCCGGTCGTAGGGCCGATCAAGCCCTAGACGCGGGGAGTTCGACTCACAATCGGCTACTTGCTCCGGCCCGATGCCTTGAGGCCCGCTTCGACTGTCGTGAACCCGTTGTCGCCCCAGCCGATGACGAACACCGAGAATCCCTGCGCACGTGCGAATACCTCGGGATGGTTGCCAGCTCAGGGAGCCTGCTGCGGAATCAGTCGTGGTTCTTTTCGTACTCGCGCTGCGTGTACTCGCGCTCCTTGCCCATCGAGACGTCGCGACGCTTGGCGGCCCGCATCGCGAGTCCGTGCGTCGTTTCAGACTTGATTGACGGCAGAGAGAGCAATTTCTCCAAGGTCGTGGCCGAACACTTTTCGCAGGCCGGCACATCGCCCTTTCGCACGAGCAGTTCAAACTCGTGCTTGCACTCTTCGCAGCGGTACTCGAATATCGGCATCGCGCTCTCCTGGGCAGACCACAAGTCGCACGGACAACTGGGAATACTACGCAGAGCGACGGCGCGAGTGCATGCGGCAAGCGCTCAGGGGCTATTAAAAAACGAAACCCGGGCGATTGCCCGGGCTCCGTCACATATCTCTCGCGCTACTTGGCGACTGTGGATCGGGTCACGACCTTTTGGCCGTCAACCGCGATCTGCCAGTAATAGACGCCCGACGCCACTTCTCTCGAAGTGCCGTGGTACTTGCCATTCCAGTAGCCGACGTATTGGCCACACGGCAAGAGCACGTTGTCGAGCTTCTGACCCCCTGCCACGCCTCCCGAACTTCCTTCGAGCTGCGGATACGCGACGACTTGAGTGAGAATGTTGAAGATCTTCAAGGTCACGCGATACTGCTTACCGCTCTCAGCCCTCTCTGCCAATATGAGTGAGACACCGATCCTCCCGGAGTTTAGTGTACGAGGGTGATCGAGGATG